>NZ_JAESKF010000007.1:88642-160110 GCF_017891975.1 Staphylococcus sp. GDY8P131P | reverse complement strand
CAACAATACGAAGTATTGAATAAAAAGAAGCACTCAGATGAATTAAATCATCTGAGTGCTATTTTTCTGGGATTTATGTCCCAGGCTCTTTTTTTAGATTGGAATTACTGTCTATATGCGGGGTTTACGATTTCTAAAGAACAAACTGATGAGAAGTAACGCTATACTACACCCTAATAAAATAAAAGCATTATGTATAGCATTAGCTTCTGTTAAAATTTGTGTTGAATCTACTGTGATATAATATTGGTTCATTGAATCAGCGATTCTTGATGCTATGTTTTTAATTAAGTAAGAAAAACCGAAAGTAATCACAAGCATAATCGCTATAACAAATAGATTAACGATTTTTAAAGCCGTTCTGTTAAAGAATACAGTGAAAATAGTTAACACGATACTTAATATACAAGCAATAAAGAATACATAAAAGACTAAGATTAATCTGTCGATACTCGTTTGTAGATTGTCGATGCTTTCTATATTAATATTTAAATTAGTAAAATTATTAATTGTTTCTTGGAAATTGGTAAGTTCCTTAAAATTAACAGTTTCGTTTGCAAAGACTAAATTGAAAATCGGCTCTTTAAACATGCTATATCCAGAAATTGCAACTAAGATTAATACGATGACTTGTATGATAAGACTAACCCAAGATTTCTTCTTTTTCCCGTAACGTGTGCCACGTTGCATTGGCTCACTTGTGAGGGTGTGTTCAAAATCTTTAAATTGATGATTATTTGCTGTCATAACTTACTCCTTTCACTGCAGTTATTTATTATATTGTTATTCTATGACTTTTATTTTGTTATAATATTGGATAACTGTTACATTTTAGTTAATGAAGTTGTACGCTTTGATTTTATTTAATACAGTACGAGTGATATGTTTATTTTCACTTTCTATTATAACTTCGTTTTTTATGTCATTATTTTAATTTTATCACATTATTTATTTTAAAAACCAAATTAATACAAAATTTCTAAAGTTTGAAAATTTGTTATAAAAAGATAGGACTGATTTTAAATGAAGTCAAGATTAACAACAAAATTTGTTAATAAATATTTATTACCACATCGTTCAATTATGTTTAATGACAAACATAACTTTGAACAATTTCTTAAAAAAAGATTAACGATGAATGAAAAGAAGCATAAACAGCCTGAAACATTGAATGTAAAATCTGACTTAGACAAACAAATGATAAATGATATGCAATTGTTTAGATTTCGTTTTAGACATAGCCAGCAAAAGAAAATTTTATATATTCATGGGGGATATAATGTTTTGCAACCCTCTGCGTTTCATTGGCGGTTTATGGACAAGCTTGCTTTGAGTACTTTATATGAAGTTGTTTTACCTATTTACCCTAAAGCGCCAAAATATCATATTGAAGATACATATGCAGCCATTCATAAAGTATATGAACAATTATTACAAGAATGTAGTAATGAAGATATTGTTGTAATGGGAGATGGTACAGGCGGAGGGCTTGCGCTCAGCTTTGTTCAACAACTAGTGTCTGAAAATTTACCATTGCCGGCTAAAGTTTATTTATTTTCGCCAATGTTAGATGCTCAACTAAACAATGAGCTTATCACCAAAGATTTAATAGAAAAAGATCTCATTTTAAATACAGATGGTTTACAGAAAATCATGAAAGTATGGTCTGGAGATTTACCGTTAAATGATAGTAGAATATCGCCTATTTATGGAAAATTATTTGGATTGCCGCCGATATATATATTTGGCGGTGGACGAGAAATATATCTGCCAGATATGAAAAAATTAGCTTATATTTTAGAAGGTATGAGACAGCCGGTGCAATTGTTTACCTTTAAAAGAATGGTGAATGCTTTTGCATTATTACCTATTAGAGAATCACATAAAGTTGTTAAAGAAGTTGTGAATACGCTTCATGACAAACGTTAGCTAATTGAGGATTTTAAAGTTGTTATGAAAAATGCATGGGATTGAACATAGATTACTGGACCTGCAAAAGTGTGTACATTAGATTTTTGTAGGTCCAGTTATTATTGTTGACTGCGTGTTAAAAATACTTTTTTACCGTTGAATTGATGGAAGCAATCACAGTTTGGGTCCCTTTTAATCTATAATGTTGTCCCAAAAATACATTGAAATCTTGTGTTGGTACGCTCATCATTTTAAATTCTAAATTAGATTTTTCAAATGCTTGTGAAGTTTTTTGAGCATACTCTGTGTACTTCTCGAGAAAATCTCTTTCTGATGGATGTTGTTCTATTAAAGAGCTAATTGTGTCTATAGCTTGTTTTTGTCCTTGTAAATAGCTAATATCTAATCCACGTTGTATAAGCTGGCTATCAGGACCATTGATAACAAGTTGTTTATTTTGGTTGAGTTCGCTTAATTCAGCTTTAGTTTGGTCTATTAAATCATATAGTTGAATATTTACATCGTCCATCATTTTTTGTGACATTTGTAAGCACTCCTTATCTAGATATACGGATACGATGACCTAATTGTTTGGGCCAATCGATGCGTTGTTGATGGTCATAATAATGACTTATTTGTTTCGCAAAATGATCAGGAAAGGGCGCTGTTTTACTGTTAGTCCGATCAATTCCTAACATCATTGCTTCGTTAGTTGCTACATTTGTGCCATCTTGTTTAGACATGATTGAAAAGAAATGTACACTTTTTTCGTTGTAATCATAAATATAGATGTCGATGGTAAACACATCACCTTCAGTTAATTCTGATAAATAAGCAGTCTGTTCTTCAACGGTGAATAGTGTATAGTTTAATGTTTTGCGCTCCGCTAATGATAATCCATGTATGTAATTAAATTGGTTAATCGCTTCGCTAAACACCATGTTATAGTTAGCATCATGTACATGGCCATTATAATCTATCATATCGCTTGTAACAACTTGTGTTACCTTAAAAGGATCATTCATGGGTACCTCTCCTTATTTTATTAATAGTTACCATTTAATTATTGAAATATATCTAATATCAGTCTACTAAAAATAGTATATAACATACACATATATCATTTCATGATAAAATAAAGAAAATGATGTCCGGGGTGAGCTATGACGATAACAATTAAATATTTATCTCACGAAAACAAATTAACACCAGTTGATCGTTTAGACGATATACCTGATACCGCACAATTTGTATGGTGTGATTTAAACCAACCAACAGATGCTGAAAATAATTTTTTACAAACGTATTTTAACTTTAATAAACTCGAAATTGATGATACAGTGAACGGGACACCAAGGGCTAAATACAAAATATATGATTCATATCAATATATTGTTATCCATGGGTTGAATCGTAAAACGTTTAACACAAAAGCATTAAATCTTTTTATTAAAGATCGTTTACTCATTACATATCACCATCAACCATTTAATGTTTTAAAACAAGTAGAAGAGAATATAAAAGAACGCGCACTTGGTGGTCTTCAACTTGAAGAGATTGTGATGAGCATTTTAGATTACGTAGTAGATAGCTATTTTGAATTAGTATATGATATTGAAGATAAGGTATATGCATTTGAAGATAGACAAGCGCATTATGACTCCATGAAAACGGATATGGATGACGTTTTTATGATACGTCAAGAACTGATTAAATTAAAACGTGTTATATATCCAATGAAAGTACTGGTAGATCAGTTAAAAGAAAGCAGTCAGTTATTAGTGAATGATAAAAATGATTTGTATATTCAGCACATAGATGATCACATGATAAAACAACAAAATATTTTAAAAATATGTCAAGAAATGACAAATGAGATTAAAGACAATCTCGTCTCGTATGCTTCATATAAAATGAATCGAATTATGCAAATGCTCACTTTGGTATCTGTAGTTTTTTTACCTTTAACATTGATTACAGGCATTTATGGCATGAATTTTGTGAATATGCCAGAACTAAAGTGGTATTATGGTTATTATATTGTATTGGTGCTTATGTTATGTATTAGCGTAGGCTGCGTTATTTATTTTAAAAAAGAAAAATGGTTTTAGCTAAATGATTTTAAAAAATGACTATGCAATGTAGGTAAGATAACAATAAGTATTGAAGGTAGGAGCGAACAATGAGCGATTTTAAAAGAGAACAAAGAAAAAATGAACATGTTGAGATTGCAATGGCTCAAACTGATGCGACAATCTCAGATTTTGATGAAATTCGATTTGTACACCACTCGATTCCAAGTATAGATGTCAGTGACATCAACCTTGAAAGTTCACTTAAAGATTTTACACTGAGCCAACCACTATATATTAATGCAATGACTGGTGGGAGCGAATGGACTAAACAGATTAATGAGAAATTAGCAATGATTGCACGTGAAAGTGGCATGGCAATGGCAGTAGGTTCTACACATGCGGCGTTGCGTAATAGTAAAATGGCTTCATCATTTACCATTGTTCGTGAAACGAATCCGAATGGAATAATATTTAGCAATGTGGGCGCCGATGTGCCGGTAGATAAAGCAGTAGAGTCTGTGCATTTGTTAGACGCGCAAGCTTTACAAGTGCACGTAAACGCGCCTCAGGAACTAGTGATGCCTGAAGGAAATAGGATTTTTTCAACTTGGATGGACAATCTTGCACAAATCGTAGCGCGTGTAGATGTACCAGTGATTATAAAAGAAGTAGGATTTGGCATGAGTAAAGAAACAATTAAACAATTACATGAAATTGGTATCAGATATGTAGATGTAAGTGGACGAGGCGGTACGAATTTTGTAGATATTGAGAATGAAAGACGTAGTTATAAAGACATGGACTATTTAAGTTTATGGGGGCAAACTACAGTTGAATCATTGCTAGAAAGTACTTCTTATCAAAGAGACATGGATATACTTGCTAGTGGGGGCGTGCGCTCACCATTAGACGTTATAAAATGTTTGGCTTTAGGAGCGAGTGCTGTAGGCATGTCACGGCCGTTTTTAAATCAAGTTGAAAATTATGGCATTACTGAAACACTTAACTATACAGAACAATTTACTGAACATATGAAAAAGATTATGACAATGTTAGATGCACGTTCACCTAAAGATTTGAAAAATGCACAAATGATTTTTGGCCCTAAGCTACAATCTTGGATTGATCAACGAAATATCGATATTTTCTAACCGATGTTTTATGTTTAGTTACAATGAAATGTTTTTTTGGATTTATAAAAATAGAATAATGAGGCAAGTAATTGAGACGTAAAAAATGTCTTAATCAAAGTATAATATAGGCAATAGCATAATAAGATTGAAATTTTGAATACTGCCTATAAATAATGCGTATATGTTATGTCCAGTCATTGGACTTGCAGATAAACACATAAAAGCCTGAGACATGTTTTTTCTTTATGTCTCAGGCTTTCTTTATCTCGAAATTGACTTTTATGGTTAGAATATATTAATAAATGTTGTAACAATCGGTACACCCAACAAGTCGATTAAAAATGCGCCAACGATAGGTACAACGAGATATGATTTCGGTGAAGCACCGAATTTTTTAGTGATAACATCTAAGTTTGCCATAGCATTTGGTGTCGCACCAAGACCATGACCAATAAAGCCACCAATCATAACTGCGGCATCGTAATTTTTTCCTAAACCGCGGAAAACAATAAATACAGAGAAAAGAACGATAAATAATACTTGTATTAAAACGATAATAATTAACGGTATGGCCAATTGATAGATTTCAGTAAGTTGAATACTCATTAAAGCGATAGATAAGAATAAACTTAATGAAATGTCACCGATATTATCTATAAATTTCATATCAATTAGATTTAAATTATTATATTCAGAAATGTTACGGATAATCACTGCTACAAACATAGCGCCAACATAAATTGGAATATTGATGCCCGTTAAATCAGAGAATGTATTTCCTAAATATGATCCAATTGCCATACAAATAGCAACGATTGTAAATTGTAAGAAAAAGATAGTAGTAGGATTCATACGGTTACGTAAATATTCATTAGATTTAACATTGCCATAGTCTTTGGTTGTCTCTTCGGCATTTTCTGGTTTTAAATTATATTTAGTTATCAAGAATTTTACAACGGGACCGCCAATTAAACCACCAGCGACAAGTCCTAGTGTCGCTGCAGCTAAAGCAGCAGTCAATGCAGAATCAATACCCATACTTTGAATGGTTTGGCCATATGCAGCTGCATTGCCGTGGCCGCCTTCCATAGACATTGAGCCAGCAGTCAAACCGAGTAATGGTGATATATTTAATACTTTTGCTAATGAAATACCAATTAAGTTTTGGAAAATAGCAAGAATACCACAAAAAATAAAATATAAAATTAATACTTTTCCACCTAAGCGCAATAATTTTAACGAAGCGCCTAAACCAATTGTTGTAAAGAATGCAAGCATAAAGAAATTTTGAATGAATTCTGAGTCCAACTTAATTGTTAAGATTTGTGTTGATTGTAAAATAGCGACTAGAATTGAAAACAATAAACCGCCGATTACAGGTGCAGGAATACATAGCTTTCTTAATATTGAAACATGATTCACAATGTAGATACCTAAAAGGTATAACATGCTTGCGAGCGCTAAAGTAGTAATTGCATCTAGCTCTAGCATTTTCATTCCCCCTTAAATTTCAAGTAAATCTCTTGAGTGTTGTTATGTAAATGAAGTGATGTGCAAATTGATCATAAAGAAAGAGCTTACAAAAAGCCCATAGTAACCATTATACATATGTAAATAACATAAAGCTAGTTTAGAATTAAATAATAAACAGAATTAATGGTAACGATTTCAAAACTGTTGATCTACATTTTAAAAAATATGTGATTCGTAAGCAAGTATATATATTACTTTTAAAAATATAACATAGTACTTTGCATTGTACAGTAGTATGTGCTATATTGTTTTTAACAACTACTGTGTAATGTATAGTACTGGTTTTTAAGAGGAGGTAACCAATGAACAGTCAATTTAAAAAAGGGGCGCTTGAACTTATCGTGTTACTCATAATAAAAAAAGATGACCAATATGGTTATTCGTTAGTACAAAACATTTCTAGGCATATGAGTATCGCAGAAGGAACTGTATATCCATTATTACGAAGATTGGTGAAAAATGGTGAGCTTACAACGTATTATCAACCTTCTACTGAAGGCCCCGCTAGAAAGTATTACCGTATTACTGATCAAGGTATACAAAGATTAGCAGATTTATTACAAGAATGGCAGTTATTTTCAGATACTGTAGAGATATTTATTAAGGAGAGTGATATAAATGACTAAAAATGAATTTTTAAAGCAGTTGCATAAACATTTAAAGCATACTTCTGATGAAGAAAGACAAGACATATTGAATGAATATGAAACGCATTTTTATAGTGGGTTTAAAGAAGGAAAAACAGAGGCGCAAATTTCGGCTGAACTTGGTGACCCTAGAAATTTAGCGAAAGAATTAAATGCTACTGCAGCCGTTGAAAAAGCAGAACATAGTAATAAATTTGGTGATGTTGGGAATGCTATTTTTGCAGTGATGGGTTTAAGTTTATTAAACTTCTTTGTTATTTTAGTTCCATTTGTTTTTATCTTGAGTATTGTTATTTCATTAATTATTACGACCATCTCATTCGTATTTAGTCCAGTATTATTACTAATAAAAGGAATGATTGAAGGATTTGAATATGTCTTGCTTTTTGATGTTTACGCAGTAGGAGCGATATTTGGTGTCGGTTTGATGCTTTTTGTCATCACGTATTTAATTTCAAAAGCGTTTTATTTAATTTGTGTGAAGTATCTTAGATGGAATATTAAAGTCGTGAAAAGGAGTGCAGTTTCATGAAAAAAACATTAATCATCCTTTTTATAATCGGTTTGGTTATAACGATTTTTTGTAGTATTGGCGCGATTCAACAATTTAAAATAGAAAATGAAAAATCAAAGGAAACATCTGTGAATTATCATAAAGTGTATGACCAAGATCATATAAATAAATTGGACGTAGATTTAGAGAAGAGTAACGTGACGATCCAAAAAGGAGATCAATTTAAAGTTGAATCACGTGGAACAAAAGGTGAAACGCATATGAATACAAATGTTAAAAACGGTACACTTTATGTAAAAGATAAAGCGTTAGATAATAAAAGCGATATCTCTTTTTTAGATTTTGAACATAATCACGTAGTAGTCACGTTACCTAAATCATTAGATCATTTGGATGTGAATACTTATTCAGGTTCTATCAAATTAGATAGCGTGTATGCTGACTATGCCAAATTATATGCAGACGTATCAGAGATGACGATTCAAAATTCTGAATTTGATCGATTGATTAGTAAAGTTGATGTTGCAAATGTTCATATAGCACATACTCAGTTTAATTCTGGAGAGTTTGCATCAGATACGGGTAATTTTGAAATAGACGATATGCCAGCTGATAAGCCAATTAATGTGAAAACAGATGTGGGCAATGTATCTATGAAGTATGGTGACCAACGGCCTAAAAACACACGTGTAGCATTTGAAAGTGATATCGGAGAACTAACAATTAATGACCGCTTATTTAAAAATAAACAAGTAGGCAATGGCAGACATCTCATCCATATTGAAACAGATACAGGTAATGCAGAAATTAATTAAATGAAAAGTTAATTAATAGTTAGAAAAATAGTTTGTATAAGTCAACAAGAGCGGAACAGAAATCATATTTAGATTTCATTGTTCCGCTTTTTACATTGCTTAAAGGTTTAACACTTATTATATATATAGGAATAAAAAGCAATTTAAATTTTAATATTTCTGTCTTAGTCACTTTTTTGATATACTGTAAGCCATATAAAATGACGGTAATAATAAGGAGAAGTATTATGCAGGAAAATAATAGAAGTGACAAGCAATATGGTGCTTTAGCGCTTCTGCCATTAGTTATATTTTTAGGTTTATATATTGGTGTCGGTATTACATTTACAATGATGGGAAAAGAAAATGCTTTTGATCAATTGCCGAGACATGTGGCTATTTTTATAGGTATCATCATCGCCTGGACATGCTATGATAGAAAAACTAAATTTACTAAAAAAGTAGAGATATTCACAGAACATGCAGGAAACTCAGGTATTGTTAACTTAGGTTTAATTCTGTTATTAGCTGGTGCTTTTTCTACTGTTACGTCTGAAATGGGCGGCAAAGAAGCTATGGTAAATATGGGGCTTTCAGTTATTCCACCTAGTTTACTTATACCTGGTATATTTATTATGAGTGGTTTTGCTGCGTTGACACTAGGTACATCGACTGGTGCACAAGCTGCTTTTATACCTGTTGGTGTTGCTGTGGCACAAGGCGCAGATTTAAGTGTAGCAGCAGCGGGCGCAGCTGTCATAGCTGGTGCTTATTTTGGTGATAATTTATCGATTATTTCCGATACAACCATAGCAGCTACCAATGGGGTAGGTGCCAAAATGAAAGATAAATTCAAGATGAACGTATTGATTGCTGTACCTGCAGCACTTATCACAGCAATTATTTATGCGTTTGTTGGTGGCACAGGCAAAGTTGAAGGTGATTTAAGCTTTAATTTTATTAATATTTTGCCTTATTTATTTGTGCTTGTAGCTGCAATAGTAGGCTTAGATGTTATATTAGTGCTGATTATTGGTATTGTCATGGCTGGGATGCTAGGAATGGTTCAAGGAAATTTAGGTGTGTTCCAATTCACTAAAGCAATTGGTGAAGGTATGGAAAGTATGTTCCTTATTTTTCTAGTAGCTTTCCTAGTTTCGGGACTTGTTGCATTGATTCGATATTATGGTGGTATTGACTGGATTATTAAAACAATGAAAGAGAAGGCAAGAGGACGTAAAAGTGCTGAATATGTAATTAGTTTAATGTCTGGTGTACTTTCTGCAGCTTTATCACATAATACATTAGCGATTATTATTTCTGCTCCGATCGCTAAAGAAATTGGTGATGAATATAAAGTGCCACCTAAACGCATGGCTAGTTTATTAGATATATTTGCTTGTTCTGCTTTAATGTTATTACCTCACGATAGTGGCATGTTAATGGTTGAGCAGTATGGGGATGTGTCTTATATAGAAGTTTTAAAATACACATTTTATCCAGTGGTATTAGTTATTTGTACAGTAATTACAATTCAATTTGGTTTACTTGATAAAGATAAAAAGACATTACAATAATAAATAAAAATGAAATATTAAATAGGTACAGTATCAATCAGTTCATTTTGATTGATACTGTACCTATTGGTTAGTGACGCCAAGTTTCTTGAGCAGAGACGGTTGAACGTTTTGGTATTCTTGAAACATAAGGATTGCCTTTAACGATAAAACGAAGTGGTTTGTGTGTCCATTCCCCTTTGTTCGGGATACCTATTCTTGGTGTTGCTTCAATTTGTTTAGGATACTTACGATTTTTAGTATCAATTTTGAGACGGCCTTCATTTAAACGAGCGCCATCTAAATATCTTGGTATATTAAATGCCTTTGTCCATTTTCCAGGACCATTTGTTAATTCGAAGCCATCTTTTTTTCTGTTTAAACGCATCACTTCAATGTTTTCTTCTGGTTCAATGGCGCGTATGAGTACGCCTTCCGGTACATCTTCTAGTTGAGTAACGAAATTGATGAGTAAATGCGTATGCATAACATGAGCGTAAATAGTACCTCCACGTTTGTATAAAGATTCTACTTTGGGTGTTCGTTTACCATTAAATCCGTGAGCTGCCTGGTCATTTTGACCAACATACGCTTCTGTTTCAACTATATAGCCAGTAAAAGTATGTAAATCATCCTCGAAAATGACGCGCACACCAAGTAAATCTTTAGCGATAGTAACTGTATCACGTTGTAAAAAATCCATTTATTAATCCTCCATTTAATAGTTTATAAAATTAAGTGTTTTTAAACACTTTTTGTAAATTTGTAAAATTGTGTTATCACTATGTTAAAACTTTGGTAGAATAAGGCATGTAAGTTGCCTAAATATTGAAAAAATTCAGTAAGACATATTAAGACTATAATAAAGTTAAACACTAATGATATCAAATGAATTTGGAGCGGAGGGAATCATTTGGAAAGGAAAGTCGGATTTGGCGAAGCATTTAAGTTGTTTTGGAAAAATTATTTAAATTTTAAAAGTCGCGCGCGAAGAAGTGAGTATTGGTATATGGTATTATGGCATATCATTTTTCTAATACCCGGCGGTATCTTATATCTTATAGGATTAATCGCATTAATAGCTGGCACTGCATCTCATTCTGAAGGCGCAGTTATGGGCAGTGTGCTCTTTTTGTTTATTAGTTTTATTTATTTTGCTATTTACGGATTAGTAACATTAATACCCAATTGGGCTTTATTTATCAGAAGATTTCATGATACAGGTAGATCGATGGTACTGCCCCTTAGTTATTTAGGTGTATCAATCATTACATACATTATATTACTAATTATTGGCTTTCAAGATTTAGAATCTACTAATATAGTAAATGTTATCATTATCGTGTTAATCTATGTATTTTATATAGGATTTGGTATCTATTTCCTAGTGATTGCTTGTTTAGATAGTGAACGAAAAACAAACAAGTATGGTCCGAGTCACAAATATGCTAACCAATATACTAAGATTGATAAAACATATAAAGAACAATAAATGAATATATAACTGCAAAAACCAAGTATAACAAACGAATGAGTTTGACTATACTTGGTTATTTATATAGTTCTAATTTTCTCTATATGATAAGGCAGCATAGGATTTTCCTAACAAATCGTGTAGCGCTTTGTATCGCTGAAATAATTTTTCATATTGTTGGACTTTTTCAGAGTCAGGTTGCAATCGATAATATACAGGTTGTTTCATATGATGGACAGTTTCTTTTAGGGATTGATACGCGCTCCCCACATTTGCACCTAGCATTGCTGCGCCTAAGGCTGTAGCATTTGAAGAATCCATAACGACGACGTCTTTATTTAGAACATTTGCATATATATCTACTAACAGTTTGCTTTTGATTGGAATGCCTCCAGCTGCGTATACAGTATTTACAGGGATATGATTTTTTTCAAATTGCTGCATAATCATTTTAGTGCCAAATGCTGTGGCTTCAATACACGCACGATGAATCATTGCAAATGGTGTTTGTAAAGTTAAACCAAAGATGCTTCCGGTAAGATTACTATCACTTAATATACTGCGGTTGCCATTGTGCCAATCTAATATGGTTACGTGTTGTTTATGAATAGGTATATCAGAAGCTAAATTTTCTAGGTGTTCTAACGTTGAGATACCTTGTTGCTCTGCTTGATCTACGATATGTTTTGGAGCGAGGCTTGCTGAATAATTAAATAAATCACCTACTGCAGGTTGGCCTGCTTCATAAGCGTATAAGCCAGGGATGATAGCATCCTTTACTGAACCGGTAATAGCGGGAATAGACACTTGTTTAGGATCAAGCATAAGATGACAAGTGCTTGTACCAATAACTGGTGTGAATTCGCCTTGCTCAATTGCTCCAACGCCAAGTACCCCTGAATGTGCGTCTATAATATATGGAGAAATTTGGACATGTTCAGTTAACCCCCATAATTTTTGATAGTAAGTTGTTAAATTGCCAGCGCTATCCCCAATATTTACTACGGGCGCTTCACATTTATTTTTTATAATTGCCGGTAATTCTGGATCAACCGCTTCAAAGAAAGCATAGTTGAAGCCATCTTTTTCACTGTAAAACCCTTTAAAACCAATCCCACAATTTGAGCGAATATTTTTATTCGTTAATAAACTAACGATATAGTCACCAGCTTCCATAATATACGCACTTTGAGCTAATATTTCAGGTGCTTTGTGTTTAACCTCTAATATTTTAGGAATCATCCATTCGCTGTTGACGCTATGGCCGTAAAAGTCTAACCAACCAACGTTATGGTTATCGCTCACTTCTTTCATAAACGTAGCTTCTTCTTGAGCGCCGTGATGCTTCCAGAGTTTGACATAAGCATGTGGATTATCTTTCAAATTTTCATGTGTATGTAATGGTTTGAAATCATTATCTAAAAAGACGATAGTACAGCTTGTAAAATCAACACCAATGCCAATAATACTTGAAGGATCAACGTTGCCATCTTTTAAAACGTGTTGTACGCCTTCTTCTAGAATCTTGGTGTAGTCTTCAGCATGCTGTAAAAAATAATTGTGCGGTAAATCACGTCCGTTTAACGAACCAGAAATCGTGCCATGCGGATATGCTTTAATATAGGTCGATATAATTTCACCATTAGAAGTATCTACTAGAAACACACGACCAGATGCTGTACCGTAATCGATACCAATACTATAACTCATATGCCATTACCTCCCAAACACATTTTTAATAAGTGGGAACACTTATTAAATTCAATGATAGTGCTTACAAAAATCATTGTAAAGACAATGTTATTTGTAGGCATTTGGTATAAATAAATTGACCAATAATAATATTTGTTTTTATGTGCATAACATGAATTAAATTACATATTAAAATGTATATTTAAGTTGTGAAATGTTATTATCGGTATATATTATTTGAATTTAAAGGGAGGGAAAGGTGATTATGGCTTTAAATATAGTGCATGTTACGAAACAATATAAAAATTTTACAGCAGTTAATGATATATCGCTAACTTTGGAACAAGGCAAAATGTTAGGATTTTTAGGAAGAAATGGGGCGGGGAAAACGACGACTTTCAGAATGATACTTGGATTAACGCCCGTCACAGAAGGCCAAATTTTATATAAAAATAAGCCGATTGATAAATCGATATATGACAATATAGGTTATTTGCCTGAAGAACGAGGACTACATCCGAAAATGAAAGTAGAAGATGAACTAAGATATTTAGCTACGTTAAAAGGTATGAAACCCAAAGCGATATCTAAGGCAATTGATTATTGGTTAAACCGTTTTGATATCGAAGAAAATAGAGGAAAGAAAATTGAGGCATTATCAAAAGGGAATCAACAAAAAATTCAACTACTTGCAAGTATGTTACATAATCCAGAATTATTAATATTAGATGAACCTTTTAGTGGTTTGGATCCAGTTAACGTTGAATTGTTAAAAGAAGCAGTAAAAGATTTGAATGAAGGCGGGACTACGATTATTTATAGTTCACATAGGATGGAACATGTAGAAGAACTTTGTGATGATGTTTGTATCCTTAATAAAGGAGCACTCGTGGTTTCAGGGCCAATTAATGAAGTTAAAGCAAATCACGGAAATAAAAGTGTGATTGTTGAAACACATCATGAAATGCCTGAATTAGACGATATATCTGGTGTTATGAGAGTTGAACGCAATAAAAGAGAAATCAAGGCATTCATAGAGGATGAAACTATTGCGGAAAAAATATATGAAGTTGTTGTAAAATATGGTTTTGTTAAAAGGTTTCAAGTTGTTGAGCCAACTTTAAATGAAATCTTTATTGATAAAGTAGGTGATGTGAATGGGTAAATTTTGGGCAACTTTTTCGCTAACATACAAGAGTAAAGTTAAAACAAAATCATTTATGATTTTTACTGCTATTGTGGTTATTTTAATGTTGGTGGCTGCAAACATTAATAAAATAGTTGATTTATTTGATGATGGACCCGATACCATTGGGGTTGTAACAAACCAAGACCAAATTTATAAAGCCGTTAAAGACCAAAGTAATCAACTAGATGGAGAAGCAAAATTTAAACAAGTGACGGAAGCACAAGCACAGCAACAAGTAAAAAATGAAAAGTTAGATAAAGCTTACGTCATTCAATTACATGATAGTAATAAACTTACGGGTAAAATTTTAAGTAAAGACACGGTTTCAAAACAAGATGAACAAAAATTACAGACGACATTAACAACTATGCAAACAAATCTTACCGCATCTAGTTTAAATCTTTCTCAAGACGAGTTGAAACAATTACAATCTCAAAGCAAAGTGAGTTCTGAAGTCGTTTCTGATAAAGCAAATGAATCTAATTTAAGCGAATCCCAAAAAACATTTAATACAGTTATAGTATATGCGGGTGTCATGTTAATGTTTTTCATTATTATCAACTATGCCAATCAAGTTGCAATGGAAATTGCAACCGAAAAAACATCGCGTGTTATTGAAATGATTATAACAAGTGTTTCACCTGTTACGCATATATTAGCTAAACTGACTGGTGTTATTGCTGTTGCACTAACTCAAATTATTATTTTCGTTGCAGCAGCTATTTTATGTATACTTGTATTTGATATTGGAGATATGCTTAAGGGGTTCGATATACAGCCTAATGAATTAACAGTGCAATTAATTATTGTTGGTGTTATTTCATTGATTGTAGGTATCCTTTCTTATATTATCTTAGCAGCTATTTTAGGTTCCATTACAGCACGCATTGAGGATATAAACCAATCACTCATGCCAATGACATTAATTAGCATGATTGCGTTTTATATTGCATTATTTAGCGTCATCAATCCAGACACGACATTAGCAAAAATTACAAGTTTTATCCCATTGATATCACCATTTATCATGTTTGTACGAGCATCGACACCTGATGTAATGACTTGGGAAATCGTTGTAAGTATTGCCTTGTCTATTATAATGATATTTATTTTACTTTATATTGCGGTAAGAAGTTATAAAGATACCATATTAAGTTTTGATAAAGGCTTATTGAAATCTATAAAACGTGTTTTTACTAAAAGTTAAATGATGCATTTATAAAAATTTAAAAAAACACTACAATTTCAAATAATATTTGATAGAATTAATGATTATGATAGATAATTATTTGCTTTAATTGTTACAATGTAGAAGTATAGAATAATTGAATAGGGCTTGTGTATACGGTTTTAAACAACTTTAAAAGTCAACAGAAAGTTTAATTTGGACAATGTTTGAGGGAATCATTGACAAGTGTTAAATATTTCTGTTGGTTTTGTAAGTATAGGTTAAATATTATTCTTTCACTTTAAATAGAAGAATCAATCTAGGATGGGCGCAAATAGTGATATTGAGCTGGCTGACTAAGATTAATAGATGTTCATTAGAGATACTTAGTGAGACGGCGTTTATATGAGTGATAATTTATTCAAGATAAAGCCAAATCTCAATTTGAATAATGTTTTGGCTTGAAAGGGAGTAATTGATGATGTTTGCAAAAGTAGAAAAACAAAGTAATGGTATTGACTTAATTAAAATAGACAATGAAGCAACTAAGATTGTTTTTACTAACTATGGCGCGCGTATTGTGTCTTGGAAATATGATGATAATAACATCGTATTAGGGAATGTGGTAGAGGCTGACGAATTCTATCGACAAAACCCTTTTTATTTTGGTGCTACCGTAGGCCGGTATGGAGGGCGTATTGCAGAGGCGAAATTTCAATTAGATGGAAAAACATACCACTTAGATGCAAATGACGGTAAAAATAACATACATGGTGGATTAAAAGGTATTGATAAATGTTATTTTGATTATGAAATCCTTGAACAAGTAGGCCAAGTGAAGATTGTTTTCACTACAACGATTAAGCAGACAGATGATTATTTTCCTGGAGATATCGATTTAGAAGTGATTCATACTTATAATGTTGACCATAAATGGACGATTGAATATAAGGCTGTGGCTAGTGAGAAAACAATATTTAATCCTATGAATCATGTATATTTTAATTTGAATAGAGATAACAATGTTATCGATAATCATAGCATTTCGAGTTCAAAATTAAATATGTATTTATTAGATGATAATCAGTTTGTAGCTAAACAAGATCCTATTAGTCTTGATAGTGTATTCAATACAAACCAAATACAATTCAAAGATATATTTAATAGTGTGCATCCAGATATTAAAGCGCAAATGCAACAATACGGTGGTATAGATCATCCATTTGAAATCGGTAAACAAGGTATGAAAGTTGAAAATAAACATTTTCAATTAATATTAGAAACAGATATGCCAAATGTAGTTATCTTCACTTTTAACGATACAAGTGAGTGGGACAGTGACTTTAATATTTATAAAGCGCATTCTGGTTTTACGCTTGAAACGCAAACTATCCCGAACGATATTAATCTATTTGGTGAAAACGCGCCTTCGATTTTAGAAGCCAATCAACCATTTTATTCAAAAACTTCATACAAAATTTCTGAAAAATAAACATTTAATACAGAAATATAATCCAACAATGAACACTGAAATCTTTGTGATTTGATTGGCATCAAATATGGATAAAATTAAGGAACGAGGCAGAAATCATTTTATGAAAATATGTTTTTTGCCTCACTCCTTTTTTTGTTTTTGAGCACGTTTTAAAAATTTTTCTAATTTTTGACGTCTTTCTTTTGTTAAATAAGGATTTTTTAAAGCATATGTTAAGCGATCGGCATTTTTATTGTCATTGTAATAAATATCATTCAGTTCAAAAACGGACAACAGGGAAGCTTCATTACCATATTTTATAAGTTCAAGATGAGAGGATTCATCTACAAACCCTTCTTTAAGAACCCTGAAGTAACATCCCGTCTTACAAGAACTAGACATACGTTGAATCAGATTTGGAATTTTATATTTTTCCTGTATTTTCCAACAAGGTTCTCTAATTTCTGATACTTCAATGATGGCATTGCCTAATTGGAATTGGTCACCAAAATGAATGTTCTTTTCGTCTAAGTCTTCGACAGTTAAATTTTCACCAAACATAGCGTAATCAGGTAATGCTGTTACATCATCTTTCCATAAATCATAATTTTTTTTACTGTATAGGCAAACCGCTTTATGTGGCCCGCCATGCCCTTTATATTCTTGTTCATCTTCAGAAAAACCTGTTTTTGATAACCACATTTTACCAGCAAATGGCTTTTTGTTTAGTGCTGAACGCATAGGTCTTCTAGAACTATAAGACAAGTCTTCTATTTTTCCTGTAGTAATTGCTTTTAAAGCATAAATCATGACAATCCCCCTTGATGATTAGTTATAATTATTGTAAAACACTTATTTGAATATGCAAGAATATATATATTTAAATTTGTACTTGTTTTTTTAACTATTTATTTTTTTCAATCTCATGTACAATATAGGTAAAAGAACGTTATGTAAAGGGGACGCATTATGGATACGAAACAGTTGAAAATTAGTACATTTAATGACGCGTTAAACCAAATCGAAGATGGTATGGTTGTCGGAATTGGCTCTGGTTCAACGATAGAGTTGCTTGTCCCAAAACTAGCTGAGAAAATGAACCATGAACAGATTGAGATTACGGGTGTGTGCACCTCTAATAAAACAGCATATATCGCTAAAGAATTAGGTGTTCGAGTGGTTGACGTTAATGACGTGAGCAAAATAGACATCGCAATAGACGGCGCAGACGAAGTAGATAACCATTTGAATTTAATCAAAGGCGGTGGCGGTGCACTATTTAGAGAAAAAGTGATTGACGCTATGGCTGAAACATTTATTGTTTTAATAGACGAATCTAAATGTGTTGATTATTTGGGTCAAACATTTAAATTGCCTGTCGAAGTGGATAAATTTAATTGGTTATTAGTTTCTAAAAAAATCGCAGCATATGACAATCTAAAAGTGAAACGTCGGATGGTCGATGACGTGCCGTTTATTACTGATAACGGCAATTATATTCTTGACGTAGCGTTACATTCAGGGATTGATCCTTATGAAATGCATGAATTTTTAATTCACTTGGTAGGCGTTTTAGAAACAGGATATTTTATTGATGTAACGGATCAAGTTATTATAGGAACTCAAAATGGCGTTAGAATTTTAAATAAATCAAACGACGTATTATAAAATATAACAAAAGCAGGTTATCTAACTGAAATATTTGGATAGTGATGTAAATACAACATTTTATCTTAAATCATAGTTAGAGTAACCTACTTTTTTTAGTTAGCGACGGTGGTCATTTTTATGTTTGAAAGGTGACCGTGATGGTTTTTTATCATTATATTGTGTATTTTGATGCGTTGCGTAGCTATCACCCATATTGTCTGTTGTTGGTTCTGATGCTTCCTCAGGATGTGCTTTCTCAGTAGAGTTTTCAACAGCACTATTTGCGTGAGTTTCAATATCATCTTGACTTTGTTGATGATTTTGATTTGTTGATTTAGGTGTATGCTGACTTATAATATTGTTGCGACTAGCATCGTGATTTGTTTCTTGTTGATTATCATATGTGTTGTTCGTAACGGTTTGTTCAGACGCACTTTCTGACTCAGTATCCTTTAAATCTGTTTTATCAGTGGATGTTGCGTCGGTATTAACACTGTTATTTTTAGTTGCGGTCTCATCATCTGATGTGATTTGATTTTCACTAGATACATGCTCAATTGTTTCATCATCTTTATTGAACTGTTGGTTCTCATTTTCTGAATACTCATTTACATGATCTAGGTAATTATTAGTATCAACTTCGTCTAAATTTCGTTTTGTAAAGAAATAAAGGATAGTACGAATAATGATACTTAATAAAATATAGACGATCGCAACTGCTGAAGTAGATAATGCAATAACTTTCATTGCGAATACACTACCTAATTCTTCATTAAATAAGAAAACAAGACCGAATGACATTGCAGCATGGAATATAGTTGCAATATATATCGTACGACCTTTAGTAGCGCGGATTAATTCTCCAATAATCATAGAGAAAGCGAATGTATATAACAAGCCGTATAATGTGTACTCAAAACTAAAAGCGACATTAATATTCCAAATCGAATACATGATACCTACGATAATTGAGGCAAAGAATGTATTCATCTTTGTTTCTACAATGTTTTGTAAATAAGAACGGAAACCAAATTCTATTAAGAACGCCATAACAAGTTGTCCTATGATAATCGACGTTATGGATACAGATAAATCTTCTGTCTGTAATAAAACGAAACTATCAGCAAAAACATTAAAACTTACCATTGCTAGGAGAAATATTGCTAGTGGTAAAATAAGCGCTAAAATAAATCGCTCAATCACTTTTAAATTTATAGTAAGCTTCAAGCCTCCTAGTTGCGTTTTACGTTTGCTAAAAACGATGATACAAACAAGCGCAGCGATAAATGGCGCTGTAGAACTTAAATCAAACACAAATGTTTTTAGTGATATTGTACCTTGTAAATCTTTTAGTATAATAGGAGCTGCATAAGCGATAATAAAGAAAATAAAAATCATTATGGCCCATTGAAAACCTGATATACGTTGTTTATTCATTATGTAACCTCCATTAGGGTTCAGAAAATCATTTATCACCAATTATACATACTTATCTTTCAGAAATAAATTAAATTTAGATATTTATCATTGAAATGTAATAGTAATGCTAAAACAAACATCTAAATGAAATATTAAAAGCTATTTTCAAAATTAATATCGTTATTTTTGGGTAAATAAAAGGATAAATTGAATTGAGATAAATGTAAGCGTATACTTTTAAGTGTGGATATAGTTTTAAAAGGAGGAGAACTATGTATAAGTTAGCACAACCTGAACTATGGACAGGAAGAGTGGACAGTGAAACAGATGAATCTCAGTTTAGATACTTTCAAACAGTGAACTTTCGTAATATCAATGACCATTTCAATGAATCTCGTCAAGGGATAGGTTTATTAGGTTATGCAGTTGATAAAGGTGTTGAATTGAACAAAGGAAGGTTAGGCGCAAAAGAAGGTCCTGATGCGATAAAAAAAATTTTGGCCAATTTACCCGACTTGAGAAAGAGCAATGTCTACGATTATGGTAATGTTGAGCACGATCATGATACTTTAGAAGAAACCCAAAAAGAATTTGCACAATATGTGGCAACTTCAATTCAGAGACACAAGCAAACTTTCCTATTAGGAGGTGGGCACGATATTGCTTATGCGCAATACCTAGGTGTAAGGGAGGCGCACTCAGAAGCATCTTTAGGTGTTATTAATATTGATGCTCATTTTGATACAAGGTTAGAGCCACAGTCAACTTCTGGTACAAGTTTCAGACAAATTTTAGAACAGGATCAAAAGGCAGATTATTTGGTTTTAGGTATTCAACAAAGTGGTAACACACAAGGATTATTTGATTATGCAGAAGAAAAAGACATCGGCTTTGTGTATGCCGACGAATTACTGCATCAAATTTCTCCTCCTATAAAAGACAAAGTGGAACGTTTTATACATGATCATGATGTCATCATGTTTACAATATGTATGGATGTCATAGATAGCGCATTTGCACCTGGTGTCAGCGCAAATGGTGTCTTAGGGTTATTTCCACATATCGTGCTTGAGTTAGCCAAACGTATTATACCAAATGAAAAAGTTTCAACAATTAGTATTGCTGAAACAAATCCTAAATATGATGTCGATAACCGCACTGCCAAACTATCAGCTAATTTTTTACATCATTTTATTCTTTAATATTCCAGTAATAAATGCATAAGTCTATAAAAGAAAGCACACGTTCAGGGTGCTTTCTTTTTTTTAAGTAATTAATGTAAATAGAGCGACTAAGGGTAGGTTTGATTTCTATGGCGTCTAAGTCTCTAGCATTGAAAGATTGATAATAGACACGAGGGATAATTGCATAACCTAAACCTCGATGTACAAAATTAGTTGAAGCTTCAAACCGGTCAGCCTCTATGATGATATTAGGATGAATATTTAAGCGATTAAAATAATCATCAAGATGTTTACGTACTTGGGAACCTTTTGTTGGTAAGATAAGGGGTAAAGACTTAATCGAAACTTTGTTGCGATTAGGGAATGTATCTTTAGGCGTGATTAATACATAAGATTCTTCGTATAAAGGAATAGAATGGATATCATCATGCACAATTTGTTCATTTGTTAGTCCGAGATGATTTTCAAAATTTAATAATCGCTCTAATATGGTACTCTGATCGTGTACTTCTGAAGCAAGGTACGTTTGATCTTGGTACTGTTTTTGATGCATTGCAACCACTTGTGAAACCCATTGATTTGAAGATTCTAGAATTGATAATTTTATTTTAGGTGCATGACCCATATTTAAGTCATACATTTTTTCAAGCGTTTGGTGATAATTTTGTACAAGTTGGACAGCATAATTATAGAAATGAATACCTTTTTCTGTGATTTTTATATCTTTTGTAGTTCTTAAAAATAAATCATAACCTAAATCAGCTTCAATTTTTTTAATTGTATTTGTTAGAGATGGCTGACTGATATGTAAGAAATCAGCGGCCTTTGTAAAACTATTATATTTTACGACGGCGATAAAATATTCCAATTGAATTATTTTCAAAATAACATCACTCCCCTAGATATATGCTTATTTATAGCTTTAAGCTATTAATAATTAGTTTATTGATATTGGTAGTCTATATAATAACATATTATACTTTTAAATATAGAGGGAGTCGTACTTTCATGTGAAGGGCGTGAAGTACATGTGGAGATTTTTTATTTATAGCTTGATTGGCGTTATTTTTTTCTTTGTTCCAATATCGATTTATGGACAATCTACCATAATGATTGATCATATTGTGCAGTGGATAACACTATTGGTTAAACCAGTACTTCCATATTATGTATTGGTTTTAATCATCATTGGCGCAATTCATCCGTTTATCAATCAACGTTGGAATGAATCGAAAACAAGTATGATATTTAGTTTTTTTAAAGTTATAGGAATATTTATTGCTTTCATGGTTGTATTCAATGTCGGACCAGCATTTGTATTAAAAGATAATATTGGCCCGTTTTTATACGAGAAGTTGGCAATACCATTAAGTGTATTAATTCCTATAGGAGCAATATTTTTATCATTTTTAGTAGGTTTTGGTTTGTTAGAATTTATCGGCGTAATTTGTCGCCCAATTATGAGACCTATATTTAAGACACCTGGTAAATCAGCGGTCGACGCGGTCGCTTCGTTTGTTGGTAGTTATTCTATTGGTTTACTCATTACAAACAAAGTCTACAAAAGTGGTGGCTACACGCATAAGGAAGCAGTCGTCGTAGCGACAGGTTTTTCAACAGTATCAGCTACATTTATGATTATCGTAGCTAACACATTAGGCATCATTCAGCATTGGAATTTATATTTTTGGTTTACATTAGTAGTGACATTTATTGTTACTGCCATTACTGTACAACTCCCGCCTATAAGATTTGAAAAAAAGACAACGTACGAAAACCAATCTTATAAAAAAGAAATTCGTAGAGATATGCCATTGTTAAAAGAATCTTGGTTAGAAGCAAAATTAGCTGTAAAACAATCTAAGACACTAATAGAAAATGTTATTGAGAATTTACGTGATGGGGTCATAATGACGATAGCTATTTTACCATCTATTATGTCTATTGGTTTTTTAGGATTAATTATTACAGAATATACCCCTGTTATCGAGTATATTTCATACATCTTTTATCCTTTTATAAGTATATTTCCAGTAGAGAACATTTCAGTATTGGCTCAAGCTTCTACGATTTCGATAGTTGAGATGTTATTACCTGCTGCCATTGCACAATCTGCAGATTTAGCTACAAGGTTTACAGTTGCAGTGATGAGTGTTTCAGCAATCATCTTTTTCTCCAGTGTTGTGCCCGTGATTCTATCTACTGAAATTAAAATTTCGGTATGGAAACTCGTACTTATTTGGTTCGAAAGAGTCGTGTTTACACTGTTAATTACGATTCCGTTTGTATTGTGGATTTTTTAAATATTAAAACAAAGGTTGAATTATAGTAGACGAAGGAGTGATTTTTCATGAGAAAAATTAAAGCAAAAAAAGGTTTAGAGATTGAATGTAAAGGTTGGGAACAAGAGGCTGTATTACGCATGTTATATAACAATTTAGATCCAGAAGTTGCAGAAAAACCTGAAGATCTAGTGGTATATGGTGGCATTGGCAAAGCGGCACGTAACTGGAAAGCATTCGAAGCGATTGAAGAAACATTACGTTCATTAGAAGCGGATGAAACAATGTTAGTACAATCTGGTAAACCGGTAGCTGTATTTAAGACACATGAAGAAGCGCCACGCGTACTACTTTCCAATTCTGTGCTTGTGCCTGAATGGGCTAATTGGGATCATTTTAATGAATTAGATAAAAAAGGATTAATGATGTATGGTCAAATGACTGCAGGTAGTTGGATTTACATAGGTTCGCAAGGTATCGTACAGGGCACGTATGAAACCTTTGGTGAACTAGCAAACCAACACTACAGTGGTAAATTAAATGGCACAATAACGTTAACAGCTGGTCTCGGAGGCATGGGTGGCGCCCAACCATTGGCAGTTACAATGAATGGCGGTGTTGTTATCGGTGTCGATGTAGATGAAACACGTATTGATAAACGTATTGATACTCGGTACTGCGATGTAAAAACTAAAAATTTAGACGAGGCATTAAATTTAGCTGAAGATGCTCGTAAACAAGGCAAGCCTTTATCCATTGGATTAGTTGGCAATGCAGTAGAGGTGCATCAAGCCATTTTAGACAGAGGATTTAAGATAGATATTATTACAGACCAAACAAGCGCACATGATCCTTTAAATGGTTACATCCCTCAAGGTTATACGTTAGAAGAAGCTAGTGCATTAAGAAATAAAAATCCGAAAGAATATGTGAAAGCATCACAAGCATCTATGCATAAACATGTAGCACTGATGCTTGAATTCCAAAAACGGGGTGCAGTGGCATTTGACTATGGTAATAATATTAGACAAGTTGCCTTTAATAATGGTTTAGAAAATGCTTTTGATTTTCCAGGTTTTGTGCCTGCTTATATTAGACCTTTATTCTGTGAAGGTAAAGGGCCATTTAGATTTGCAGCGTTAAGTGGCGATCCTAAAGATATTGAACGTGCCGATGAAGAAATGCGAAGATTATTCCCAGAAAATGAAAAACTCATCCGTTGGTTAAATTTGGCGCAAGAAAAAATTGCATTCCAAGGACTACCATCTCGTATTGCGTGGTTAGGTTATGGTGAACGTGCAAAAATGGGATTAGCATTAAATCGACTTGTACGTGAAGGTGAAATTTCTGCGCCGATTGTTATTGGCCGTGACCATTTGGACTCCGGTTCAGTAGCAAGTCCAAATCGTGAAACAGAAGGTATGCAAGACGGTTCAGATGCTGTTGGCGATTGGGCTATATTAAACGCATTAATTAATACTGCAGCAGGTGGTTCTTGGATATCCTTCCATCATGGTGGCGGCGTAGGCATGGGCTATTCATTACACGCTGGTATGGTTGTTGTCGCTGATGGTTCAGAACGCGCGGACAAACGTTTAGGTCGTGTATTAACTACAGATCCGGGTATGGGAGTAGTAAGGCATGCAGATGCTGGTTATGAATCAGCTATTGAAGTAGCTAAAGAAAAAGGGATTCACATTCCAATGATTACGGGTAAAGGAGATATAAAATGAACGACTTAATCATTCAAAATATTAAACAATTAATTTTGCCGAAATCTACAGAAAGACCTTTAAAAGGTAAAGAATTAAACGACTTGAAAATCATTGAAAATGGCACAGTGGTGATTAAAGATGGCAAAGTCATTTACTCAGGCGAACATACTGAAGCATATCAAGCGACTGACACAATTGACGCCACTGGAAAAGTGGTTTCACCTGCACTAGTAGAAGCGCACACACATCTTGTACATGGTGGTTCTAGGGAACATGAAATGTCACTGAAGCGTCAAGGGGTTTCTTATTTAGAGATTCTTGAACAAGGCGGCGGCATACTTTCTACCGTAGAAGCAACACGCAAAGCAACGGAAGATGAACTTTTTGAAAAAGCTGAAAAAAATTTACTAACTATGATACAACATGGCGTCTTAGCTGTAGAAAGTAAAAGTGGTTATGGTTTAGATAAAGAAAATGAATTGAAACAATTACGTGTGTCCAATCGATTAGCAGAAAAATATAATTTAGATATGAAACATACATTTCTTGGCCCCCATGCGGTGCCAAAAGACGCTAAATCTAACCAAGCCTTTTTACAAGAAATGATAGATTTATTACCAGAAGTTAAAGCA
Source organism: Staphylococcus sp. GDY8P131P (assembly GCF_017891975.1). Taxonomy (NCBI): domain Bacteria; kingdom Bacillati; phylum Bacillota; class Bacilli; order Caryophanales; family Staphylococcaceae; genus Staphylococcus; species Staphylococcus sp. GDY8P131P. Next base: position 134,068 of record NZ_JAESKF010000007.1, on the reverse strand, counting down.
TATGCAGATTTTGCAGATATATTTTGCGAAACCGGAGTGTTTACTGTAGAAGAGTCTAAAACTTACATGGAAGCAGCTAAAAAACAAGGTTTTGATGTTAAAATACATGCTGATGAAATCGACCCTTTAGGTGGTTTAGAACTTGCAATTGAAGAAAATGCGATTTCCGCAGATCATTTAGTTGCTTCTAGCGCGGAAGGTAAAGCGAAACTTAAAAATAGCGATACGGTGGCAGTGTTACTACCAGGGACAACTTTTTATTTAGGTAAGGAAACATATGCCGATGCAAGAGGTATGTTAGATAACAATGGTGCCATTGCTATAGCTACAGACTTTAATCCAGGCAGTTGTGTGACAAATAATTTACAGTTGGTCATGTCAATTGCAGCGTTAAAATTAAAATTATCTCCAAATGAAATTTGGAATGCAGTGACAGTGAATGCAGCTAAAGCTATTGATGTTGAGGCAGGTACAATAAACAAAGGTGATAAAGCAAATATTGTTATTTGGGATGCCCCTAATCATGAATATATTCCTTACCATTATGGTATCAATCATGCCGAAAAAGTAATCAAGGATGGGGAAATACTTTTTGATAATCAAATTAAAATTTAAAAAATAAAAGCGAGTTAATGATGCAGAGCGAGAAGATAAAATCAAATGAAGCAGTTTGATTTTTCTCTCGCTTTTTTCTATTAAATTTATTTAAGTTTTGTGTGCTTATTTTGACTATTTGCAACAAATGATTCTGAGAAATTAAATTGAAAAAATATTTTGACAATTATGATATTATAGTCATTAAAGGGGTTGGGGGTGACTTGAGTCGTGACTAAAATTGGATATATTGACCAATGGAAAGGTAATATCATTCAAAATATGCTGACAGGCATTTTACTTGGACTGGCGTTGCTTCCTGGCGCAATCGCATTTTCTTTTATAGCAGGCGTAAATCCTACTATTGGGATGTTGAGTACTGGGTTAATGATGCTTGTGATCAGTATTACTGGTAATAGAACATTAATGGTTTCAGCTCCAAGTAGCGGTGTTTCTTTAGTAGTGGCGCCTTTAGCAGCAAGTCATGGTATGCAAGCAGTTATTTTAGCAACATTATTTATGGGAATGATTCAAATGATATGTGGTATGTGTCATATTAATAAGTTGCTAAATTTTATACCCACGGGTGTGACTATAGGATTTATGAATGCCTTAGGTATATTAATATTTACTTCACAATTAGAGCATATTTTAGGTATTTCATTAGCAACCTATATAGTTGCGCTGATCTCTTTTATGATGATTTGGTTGGGTAACCAATATATTAGGCTGATACCTGCCCCTTTAATAGCCATTATTGTTTTAACCGTATTTGCTTGGCTACTAAACCCCAATATCGAATATGTATATGATTTAACGCCAATACATAGTAAGATACCAATGCCGGAGATTCTACATGAAATATTCGACATGAGTTTTATTTTAATAAGCATGCTATACGGTTTAATGATGGCTGTTGTAGCTATCGTCCAAAATACATTAACTGCACGTATTATGGACGGAGTTACAGATACGCCTAGTGATAAAAATAAAGAAACCATAGGCCAAGGTATCGCCAATTTTATAGTTGGTTTGTTTGGCGGTTATGGAGGTAGTGCACTTGTCGGACAATCTCGATTTAATGTAACCATGGGCGCAAATTCTAGGATGTCTACTTTGATTACCGGTAGCTTTTTATTGGTAAGTTTATTTGTTTTCGGCGAAATTATTGGACATATCCCCATGGCAGTATTAGCTACGGTACTGATTACAATTTCATTAAATACTTTTGATCGACGCACGCTACCTTTTATAAAAAAAGCACCGCTAGTACATGGCTTGATGGTGTTGTTAACGATGGTATTTATTTTAATTTCAAATAATTTAGCCATAGGTGTTGTCATTGTAACACTACTGTATTATTTATATAACCGATTTAAAAACAAGAAAGGACGTGACGCATAATGCCACAATATGAAGATTACGTAAAATGGAGACGCACATTTCATCAGTTCCCAGAACTGTCAGATAATGAGTACGAAACGACTAAGAGATTGAAACGTATTTTAGAATCTTATGAAATAAAAATATTAGATCTACCTTTGGAAACAGGCTTAATCGCTGAAGTTGGCCAAGGAGATACATTTGTAGCAGTGAGGTCCGATATAGATGCTTTACCAATTAATGAAGAAGTTATGCATGAGTTCACCTCCACGAATGAAGGTATTATGCATGCTTGTGGTCATGACATTCATATGGCGAGTATTTTAGCTGTAGCAACAAGATTAAAAGAGATAGAAGATCAATTAAAAGGACGCGTTCGTTTTATCTTCCAACCTGCTGAAGAATTAGGACATGGCGCTGTGAAATTAGCAGAAACGGGGGCGCTTGATGGTGTGAAAGCAGTACTTGGCTACCATAATTATCCGACTTTAAACATTGGAGACTTTGCGGTGAAACCTGGTGCAGTGACATCATCTGTCGATCGTTTCGAATTTAAGATTAAAGGTAAAGGCGCACATGCTGCCAAACCTGAACAAGGAAATGATCCAATCATTGTTTTAGGACAGTTAATCAATAGCGTTCAAACAATTGTGAGTAGGAACTTATCCGCGTTTGATAATGCAGTTGTTACAATTGGCGAAGTTTCTTGTGGTAATACGTGGAATGTGATTGCAGATCAAGCTTATGTACAAGGAACAGTGCGTAGTTTTGATGAGCAAGTGCGTTCATTTATTGAACAGCGTTTAAGCGCTATTGGTAAAGGGCTGTCTGAAGTATTTGGCGTTGAAATTGAGACCACATACTTCCGATTACCAGGTGCTGTGATGAATGACGAAAAGTTAACTGATGACGCAGTGAATGTTGCAAAACAGGTTGGTTATAACGTGAATCTGATGGAACAACCATTAACAATTGGCGAAGATTTCTCAGGTTTTTCAAGTCAATATCCAAGTGTGTTTGTGTTTATTGGCTCAAATAGTGCGTATGACTTACATCATCCAAAATATGATCCAGATGAACGTATTTTAGAAAAAGTACCTGATTATTTTGTGACCTTTGTTCAAAAATTATTGAATGAGTCTTAGATTTAAAAATATGTGTTAAATACTGTTAAACTTGGGTAAAGCATATTTATAATCATTATCTTTTAAGGAGTGTTATAAATGGCAGCGCAAGATCCTAGAACGAAATACTCAAATGCAGATTTTCCTCAACAAGAGCAACCGATTCCTGGTTTACAAAAAGAATTGAATCCAAAACCAGATTGTGGCGAAACATCTTATACTGGTCACGGCAGATTGAAAAATTACAAGATGTTAGTGACAGGTGGAGATTCAGCTATTGGAAGAGCAGCAGCTATTGCTTATGCTAAAGAAGGCGCTGATGTTGCGATTAATTATCTTCCAGCTGAACAAGTGGATGCTGAAGAAGTGCAACAAGTTATAGAAGAAGCGGGTAGAAAAGCTGTCTTGATTCCTGGAGATATTCGTAATGAGCAATTTAATTATGACTTAGTTGAGCAAGCATATGCACAGCTAGGCGGCTTAGATAATGTTACACTCGTAGCAGGTCATCAGCAGTACAGAGATAGTATCAAAGCATTTGATACAGCTTCCTTTACTGATACGTTTGAGACGAATGTTTACCCTATATTTTGGACTGTCCAAAAGGCGATAGATTACCTTGAGCCAGGGGCAACTATTACGACAACGTCATCAGTTCAAGGTTATAACCCAAGTCCAATTTTACATGATTACGCGGCTTCAAAAGCAGCAATTATTTCATTGACTAAAAGTTTATCAGAAGAGCTTGGTGCAAAAGGCATACGTGTCAATTGTGTAGCGCCAGGGCCATTTTGGTCACCGCTTCAAATTTCGGGTGGACAACCACAATCAAAAATCCCAACATTTGGACAAAAAGAAGTGTTAGGCAGAGCGGGGCAACCCGTAGAATTATCAGGCGTCTACGTCCATTTAGCTGCTGAAGAATCAAGTTATACAACAGGCCAAGTTTATGGTGTTACAGGCGGCACCCAATTAGATTAATTCAATGACAAGATGGCTATTTCAAAGTGTAGAAAGTTTTAAAATACTTACTCGAGCTATACACTTTTGTTATAGCCGTTTTTTATTTATGAAAGGTAAGGCGAATTTTATGAAACATTTAAAAACAAGTGATTTGTCAAAAAAACAAAATTATAAATTATTGAGTGGGAGTATTATACCTAGACCTATTGCTTTTGTTACTTCACAAGATCGAGACGGTAACTTAAATGCAGCGCCGTTTAGTTTCTTTAATGTGGTAAGTAGCGCCCCGCCAATGGTGATGATTTCAACAGGTCGTTTCGGTGGTAAACGAAAAGATACCTCACTGAATATCGAAGAAATGGGAAGCTTTGTTGTACATATAACGGATGAGACAACAGTAGAACAAGTCAATCGTACAGCAGCACCAATCAATCGACAAGACAATGAATTAGAAAGAACAGAATTATCACTTGTTGAATCGGAACTTATACCTATCCCTGGTATTGAACAATCTAAGATCCGTATGGAATGTAAGCTTGAAAGGCTGATTCCGTTAGGAGATACAGAAGAAGGTTCAGATTTAATTATTGGTGAAGTAGTGATGTTTCATATTGATGAAGATGTCTATTTTGAAGATAGTAAAATAGATAGTGAAGCACTAAACGCAGTCTGTCGCTTAGCAGGTAATGATTATGCTTCTATAGGAGACACATTCACAATCGTTAGACCAACTGAATAATGACTAATAAACATATTATTTTAATGTTGAAAGTATACAATTGACGAAGTATTATTAATAGTGTACTGTAATACAATGAATAAAATAACTTATCAAGAGAAGTGGAGGGACTGGCCCTTTGAAACTTCGGCAACATGATGACGCGTGTGCCAATTCCAGTAGCCTAATATGTGCTAGAAGATAAGATGAAGATGTAATGACTTACTCTTTTCTTCTATAAGAAAAGAGTTTTTTTATTGTAGGTATATATTAAAGAATAATATGAGATTTATTATCATAGTAATTACTAAAGAAAGTTGGTTTTGTATGACGGAGACAAAAAAAGGGAACGCATGGGCGCTTGTACCTTTAATTATATTTGTTGGGATATTTTTAGGTGTAGGACTTATTACAGGTGACTTTTCAATTATGCCTTTAAATGTAGCTATAGTAGTAGCTTCAATTATCGGTTTATTAATGAATAGAAAAGAAACTTTTCAAAAAAAGGTAGATGTATTTACCAAAGGCGCAGGACACTCAAACATTATTTTAATGATGTTAATATTCTTGCTTGCAGGTGCATTTTCTCAGACGACAGAAGATATGGGTGGTGTTACGTCTACTGTTAATTTAGGTCTGTCGTTTATTCCTGAAAATTTAATTATAGTAGGTTTATTTATTATATGTATGTTTGTTTCTTTATCGATGGGCACTTCTGTTGGTACTGTGGCAGCAATTGCACCGGTTGGTTTTGGTTTGAGTCAAGCGACAGATGTATCTGCTGCATTAACTATGGCTACAGTAGTCGGTGGTGCGATGTTCGGCGATAATTTATCTATGATTTCTGATACAACCATTGCTGCTGTTCGTACTCAAAAGACGAAAATGAGCGACAAATTTAAAGTGAATATCAAAATTGTATTACCTGGTGCTATATTTACAATGATTGTGCTTTGGTTTTTAACACATAGTGCCCAAATAGACGCTACTAAAGCATATGATTATAACTTTATTAAAGTGATTCCATACATTTTAGTATTAATATTAGCACTTGCAGGAATTAACGTTATTATTGTGTTGATTGGCGGCACGGTCTTGTCTGCAATTATAGGGCTTGTTGATGGTTCTTTCAGTTGGTCAGGATTACTTAGCTCTGTATCTAAAGGGATTATTGGCATGGAAGATATCGCTATTATCGCATTACTCATTGGTGGCCTCGTAGCCTTGATTCAACATAATGGTGGCATAACGTGGCTATTAAATTTTGTGCGTAATAGAGTAAAATCTAAACGTGGTGCAGAATTAGGTATTGCAGGATTAGTAAGTGCTGCTGATATTTCAACTGCAAATAACACTATTTCTATATTAATGGCGGGGCCATTAGCTAAGAATATAGCAGATGAATATGATATTGATTCTAGAAAGTCTGCAAGTATTTTAGATATATTTGCAAGTTGTTTTCAAGGGTTATTACCATATAGCCCACAAGTTATAGCTGCAGCCGGTGTTGCATCCATTTCACCAATCGCTTTGGCACCGTATGCCATTTATCCTATCATTTTAGGTGTTTGTGGATTGATTGCTATTTTCTTCAGAATACCAAAATTAAATAAATAATAATATGGGGGGCGTCAGGTTTAAATTTAAGCAGAGACTGATGGCTCTCCCTTTTTCTTATATAAGCATATGAGTTGTGAGATAATATACTAAGAAACGCATATACGAAACATAAAAAGCGTGAAAATTTTGACGTTTACTGACTATTAACGATAAAATATATAAGTTGTCAGTTTTATAGTGAAAATAAAGTATAGTGAGATTTCTTGGTATTATTGTTTAGAAGTCTAGTATAATAAGTTAGAATAGTATGAAGAGTGAAAGTAGGTGAACAATCGTGGGTAGATATAATGTAGAAAATGAGTATGTGGAGATTCAGTTGGAACGACTTTTTAAAGTTGAACCTGAATTAGTATATCAAGCGTGGACAGATCAACGTTTTCTAAAGCAATGGTTTATGACAACAGAACGAACTAATAAATCTATAGACGTTAATGCTGAACAAAATGGTAGTTATGAAATTGTTGATGTTCGTAAAGGTAAAGAAAATGTAGTAAGAGGTTCCTATGTTACATTAAATACTAATGCATATATTGTTATGACAATTGGCATGCCTGAGTTGAGTGACTCTGAAGATACAATTGAAATTGAGATATTTGAAAGAGAACCAGGTATTACACAAATGATATTTAGTTATACTGCTTATATACCTAGAGAACGCAGATTAACATCTTTAGAGTACAAACAAAAGAAAAAGGAATACCATGATTCCACTGCGCATGGTTTTGAAATGCTATTTGATAAGCTCCAAACTACTTTAGAAGAACATGAAGAAGAAGCTTAAGTATGTAGCCATTACAATTTAATTAATAAAAACGTATAAATAAAAAGACTTGCAGGCATTTTGAGGGAACGGCTGTAAGTCTTTTTTTATAATTTAATTTTAAGTATTAAGGTGTTTCTTCTCTTTACGTTCGTTAAATTTACGTAAAAGTGTCTCGAAAAAGATATGGTAACTAATAAAACTAGAATAGTCGATTCCATCTGTTAAGTAAAACGTATTACTAGATACATAAATATTATAATTTGCTTTTTGGGCTAACGTGTTATCTTTTAGTGTTGTTATAGAAATAAAATATTTTTGGCGTAGTTGTAGTAAATTGGTTATATCAGTTAATTGTATCGATTCTCCGGATAACGAAATAATAAAGAACAAATCGCTATCTGAAGCTTTATTTAAAACCATTTTAAATTCATGTACATCATGTAATACAATAATATTTTTATGTATCGTTAATAAAATCCTTTGTGCTTCTTTCGCTACATTCATCTGGGCTAAACCCGTCCCATATAAATATATTGTTTCTGCTTCGTATATTTTATCAGTAACAAGATTATAGTCGACGCGTTCTAAATAAGTGAATGTATTTTCTATTTCTTGTTTGAAAGCATCCATCGAATCAGAGGACAATTGATGTACTTGTTCTGTTTCGAATTTCAAGTAAGATTTAAAGTCACTGTATCCATCAAACCCTAACTTGCGAGTGAAACGATGGATACTTGCGTTTGACGCATGGGTGAAGGTAGCTAGCTCTTGAATTTTCATTGATTTGCACTCTGGTATATGCGTATTGATAAAATGAGCGATTTGTAAGTCATTTTCATTTAATTTACTAAAGTTATTATTAATACGTTCATCTAAAAGCAAAATAGTCACCTCAGGCTTTCTGAAAAAATTTTCAGGTCGTGAAAATATAATCTTATTGTACAAAATGGTTCGTAATAGCGTCAAACCATTGTTTTAATGTAAGCGTTTACTTTAATATAAGATATAAATTGATGCTAACGATTTTAGAACAATCTGTAATATTGATTAGTTACGCATAAAAGAGTTAAAAAAGGAGGGTTTCTTCATGAACGCAATAAAGAGATTCGGGAGCGCCATGATTGTACCTGTTTTAATGTTCGCATTCTTTGGTATTGTGCTTGGATTAGCAACATTGTTTAAAAATCCTTCTATTATGGGGAATATAGCAGAAGATGGAACAACATGGTTCAAAATATGGTCTGTCATTGAATCTGGTGGTTGGACAATATTTAATCATATGGAAGTAGTGTTTGTGGTGGGATTACCTTTATCTTTAGCTAAAAAAGCACCAGGGCATGCTGCATTAGCAGCTTTAATGGGCTATTTAATGTTTAATACATTTATCAACGCCATACTTACACAATGGCCGCATACTTTCGGAGCTAATTTAGAAAAGGGTGTAGAAAATGTAACAGGATTAAAAGCCATTGCAGGAATAGAAACCTTAGATACAAATATCTTAGGTGGTATTATTATTTCTAGTATTGTGACATGGATACATAATAGATTTTATAGTAGAAAATTGCCTGAAATGTTAGGTGTGTTTCAAGGCTTAACGTTTGTAGTAACAATTTCATTTTTTGTAATGTTACCTGTAGCTTTAATTACTTGTATCGTTTGGCCGACAGTTCAAAGCGGCATCTCTTCTCTACAAGGATTTATTATTGGGTCTGGCTATATAGGTGTTTGGTTGTATCATTTCCTTGAAAGAGTGTTGATACCCACTGGTTTACATCATTTTATTTATGCTCCGATTGAAGTGGGGCCAGTAGTTGTAAACCATGGTTTAAAAGCAGAATGGTTTGAACATGTGAATGCATTTGCTAAAAGCAAAACACCTTTAAAAGAATTATTCCCATATGGATTTATGTTACAAGGTAATGGGAAAGTCTTTGGTTCAGTAGGTATCGCTTTAGCAATGTATGCAACTACGCCGAAAGAAAACAGAAAGAAAATCGCAGCATTACTTATTCCAGCAACATTAACTGCTACCGTTGTAGGTATTACTGAACCACTAGAATTTACATTTTTATTTATTGCACCGTATTTATTTGTATTACATGCGTTATTATCAGCCACAATGGATACATTAATGTATGGGTTTGGTTTAGTAGGAAATTTTGGTGGCGGATTATTAGATTTCTTTGCAACGAACTGGATACCTTTAGCGCAAAACTATTGGTTAACTTATGTGATTCAAGTTGCTATCGGGCTAGGATTTACTGCAATTTATTTCCTCTTGTTTAGATTTTTAATATTAAAATTTGATATTCCACTTCCAGGACGTAAAAAGGAAGAAAAGGATATGAAATTATATAGTAAAAATGATTATAGAAGTAAAAAAGGAGATACAAATGATGTTAAAAATAAAGAGACAGGCAATGAGTTCGAAGGGAAAGCTATCTATTATCTAGAAGGATTGGGTGGTAAAGAAAACATTAAAGATGTTACAAATTGTACAACGCGGCTGAGATTAACGGTAAAAGACGTAGAGAAAGTTGAAGATAGTGAATACTTTACTTATAAGCAAATGGCACACGGCTTAGTAAAAAGCGGTAAAAATGTGCAAGTTGTTGTAGGTATGTCTGTACCACAAATTAGAGAAGCATTTGAAAAGTTGGTGTTTGAGGAAAATCAATGAATAAAAAAAAGAGGTAGGATAAAAAACTGTTTTTTAGAGATTTCTATCCTGCCTCTTTATAAATTACTTTGAGTATGATTTCTGTCGTAGTTTAGCATATTATATTATTAAGTTTAAATTACTTCTAAGAAATTCTAGTTTTATGCATCAACCGCGGTTGGTATGTTGCACTATAGATGTCAATATTGTGTGTAGCGATAGCATGGATTAATTTAGCGAAAACGGTAGGTGAACAAGAAACATTGATGGTATTACGATTGAAGGTATAAACGATAGTTTCTTTTTGATTGATTAAATTCATGATATCGATAACTTTATCTTTAATGAATGCGTCATGAAGGCCGTCAACAGCAAGTTCGAAACGTTTAGATGATAATAACAAATGATCTAGATCGATGAGTTCATGTGAGTGGTTACTTTCTAGTATTTGATAGATTAAATAATTATGGAAACTGAGAAAACTTACTAAATAAGGTAATTGTTGCTTTGATAAATTAACTTCTAAAGCAAACAAATTATTTTTTTTGAAAATAGCAAACTTAAATGATTCACAAAAGTGAATTTGCTTGCAAAGTCTAATTAAATTTTTGCGAATGGCACGTTTATTCAAACCACTGATGTTCAACACAAACGTTTCAGTTTTATCTAAAAACATATTATACCTCCGTATCTATGTAAAGTGACAAGTGCATATTAAACCTAATATATTATTGTCCTTAAAAATTATACATGTTTTAAATTCTATTAAATTGTACCACTCTTTTTCGAAGAAGACACTAGGTCTTTAGAACGAAGTGTTCATTTTCTTTATATTTTTATATAATCAGATTGCGAATATTTTGAAAATTCTGTTGTTTAGGATTTTAAAGTATGGTACATTTTTCTTTATTAATACATAAAGGGAAGTGTTTCTAGATGTTATCAAAAGTGAGTAAGTTTGCAACGAACACATTCTTGGTATGGATGCTCATTGCAGCGATTATTGGGTTTATATTCCCAATGCAACTTGCTACTTTAAGTAGTTGGGTACCTTATTTATTAGGAATTGTAATGTTAGGCATGGGGTTAACGATAGACCCTAAAGATTTCAAAATCGTATTCCAAGCACCACGTTCAGTGATTATAGGCGTTGTACTTCAATATACAATTATGCCTTTAACTGCATTTTTAATTGCTAAATTATTTCATTTGCCACCAGAAGTAGCTATAGGTGTCATTTTAGTCGGATGTTGTCCTGGTGGAACATCTAGTAATGTGATGGGTTATTTGGCAAATGCGAATGTTGCTCTATCAGTGGCTATCACGAGTGTTTCTACATTGTTAGCGCCATTTTTGACGCCAGCTTTAATATATTTATTTGCGCATGAATGGCTACAGGTTTCATTTTTAAGTATGTTTTGGTCAGTTGTTCAAGTTATTTTAATACCTATTATTATTGGCTTTATACTTCAAAAAATATTTAAAAAATTCGCGGATAAAACTGCGACAGCTTTACCAATTGTATCAGTGGTAGCTATTTCATTAATACTCGCATCAGTGGTTGGCGGGAGTAAAACGCAAATATTAGAAACTGGTTTGCTTATATTTGCTGTTGTTATCTTGCATAATATCGTTGGTTATACGCTTGGTTATACATTGGCAAAAATTATGAAATTAGATCGTCCAGATAAAAAAGCTGTATCGATAGAAGTAGGTATGCAAAATTCTGGTCTTGCGGTTTCTCTTGCAACGGTACATTTTAGCCCATTATCTGCGGTGCCAGGGGCCGTATTTAGCTTAATACATAATATTACAGGTCCAATACTTGCAAAATATTGGAATAAAAGGTGAACACAATGTTGACATAAGTAATTGTAATATATGTATTATAAAAAGAGGTAATCATTTAAAATAAATCAATATTACATTTACGGTTTGAAATCGGCATGGGATGTTTGAAATGATGACAAACTTAAAGTTATGATTTTTGAATTATCGTTTTGCATATTTTAGTGTGACTCTAGCACGTCAATCATGTTTCAACCCTGGATGTGATATTGATAGTAGATGGCTAGAATGATAATTAACAACGTTTGTGCATGTGTTTTAGCTCACGTTCATCTACTTGATTCTATTAGTGATTAATACTGGCGCTTTAGCTGTGGGCCTCTTTTTTAGTTATCATTGTCAGGGTGGGATAACGAAATCATTTTATAAAATGATTTCTGTCTCACTCTCTTTTTTGATTTCAATAATATAAAACGTGACCTTACACAGTAGTAAATATGATACACTTACAATAATATGAACTTATATATTTTGGGAGGAAAATGTATGTATAGAGCGGTTGTATTTGATTTTGACGGCACAGTGGTAGACACAGAAAAACATTTATTCGAGATTATAAATAAACATTTAAACTATTATGGTTTACAGGAAGTGACATTTGATTTTTATCGACAATCAATTGGTGGGCTTGCTTCAGCATTGCACCAGCATTTAGAAGCACAACTTGGCAAAGCACGCAAAGAAGCCATATATAAAGAACATAATGAAACAAGTGCAAATTTACCTATGGTTAAGCATATTAAGCAACTAATGGAATACTGTAAAAAGCGTCATATTCCTATGGCTATTGCTACAAGTAGTTTTAGAAATGATATTCAACCGACATTTGACCGATTGGGATTAGATACGTATATCGATGTAGTAGTTGGACGTGAGGACGTAGAAGAAATCAAACCGAGTCCTGATTTATACTTAACAGCGGTTCAAAGATTAAATTATAATCCGGTTAATTGCCTAGCAATAGAAGATTCAGTCAATGGTGCTACTGCAGCTGTAAATGCAGGATTAGATGTGATTGTGAATACAAACGAAATGACAGAACAACAAGATTTTAGCCACGTTTCATATGTTGGTAAAGATTTAACCGGCACAGAAATTATCGAAAACTATTTTGAAAAAAGTAGAGGCTAATGAAATATGAATGGTTATTTAATTTTATTTTTCTTAGGCGGTCCTATTGTTCTAGCTATTGGCAATTTAGTGCTTGGTCCTATTTTTAATAAAAAAGTGCCTTTGAAAATTCAATTTAAATCGTTTATGGTTGGAAGCTTCATTTATTTACTGGGCGCGTTCGTATTATATTATTTAGTATTACAAGATCAATTTTAATAAATTAAAACCCCTGATTTGAACACTTGGATGAAAAAATGTTCAGATCAGGGGTTTATTATAAACTATGAATAGAGGAAACGATCGTGTTCCCTAAAGGTAAGTATTATTTTAAGAATTGAAATATAAGCGTTACAACAACTAAAACAAGCAGAATAGCGTCAATACCTACCATAATTGCAAAACGTGGATTCTTTTCGCCTGTAGCTTTCGATTTTTTAACAGCTTTTAAATTAGGGATTAGACTTACAATTAATAAAACAACAACAACAATACCTATAAAAATACTCATGACTGATCACCACCATTTTTATTTTTTTCTGCAAATTCCCAAATATAACCAGCTATTATACCGATGATGAGTCCAACTATAATGCCTATTTTAAGTGCAGAAAACATGGCGCTAATAATAATTGCAATTAGTAATGAGATAGGAAGCGTGATTCCAAATTTATATTTTCGTTCTGGTGAGTTCACAATGGCAAAAATAAAATAATACAAGATACCAAATACGACTATGGTAAGCAGACTTCTTAAAATTAATGGGCCTGCAGAAGCATCATTACTACTAAAATAATTAATTAAGAAAAACAACACACCAAAGATAATTGCAACTGTGATTGTTCGCTTCAATAGATGTTTATTCATATTGAACTCCTTTTTAATAAAATCTATTGAGCATTATACCATATAAAGTAAGGTAACTATAATTTCATCTATTGTAAATTATACCAATGTAATCAAAATAATATTCAATATTTGGCATGCTTTTTATCTCCATGATATTGATGGTGGTCATTTAAATAAGCGTAGAATAAACCAATCACTAAGCCGCCGCCTATGTAATTACCAATACCAGCGCCAATCAGGTTAATGGCAGCTGGAATAATTGAGAAAATGTCACTTTGATAAACTATCCCACCGGCAAAAAGTACTGTATTATATACGACGTGTTCATAACCCATAAATGCAAAAATGGAGACACCAAACATCATGACAAACATTTTTGCTAAAACATCATCAATTTGCATAGCGATGACCAATGAAATATTAATAAAAAAATTAGCAAAAATACCTTTAATCATAATTGCTATAAAACCTGCGGATAATGTCTTATGATCAATCGTACTTTCTAGCTGTTGCATCATTGCAGGTGTCATAACATCTGAAGCTCGAATTAATAAAAAGAATATAAATCCGCCTAAAGCATTGCCAATAAAGCACATTATAAATATTTTCAAGACACGCATAGGGGTGATAACGCGATAATAGAGACCGACTGTAAAATACATAAAATTACTAGTTAAAAGTTCAGAATTTGTGAAAAGTATGAGCACTAATGCAAAGCTAAATGCAATAGCAGCTATTAAATTAGTTAAACCCACAGAAACACTAGGTGTTAAGGCAGCTTTAATAAGTAATACAAACACTGTGATGACACCTAAGATAAACCCTGCCATAATCGCACGCAATAAGTATCGTTTTAAATAAAAGCTTTGTAAAATATCTTTGGCTCGAATTGTTTCTACCACATGATGCACCCATGCTTTACCATAAAAAACTTTATCCCATTTAATATTTTTCTCGTTCAAAACCTTAACCTCACTTTCCGTTAATTAAAGATAGTATACTATGATATAACGCATTTGTGAAATAAATCACAAATTATTTTTGGTTTTATATAACAGGATATAGAGGAGTGAGACAAAAATCATCTTTTTCTAAAAGAGATTTAGTCTCCTTATATAGGTAAATCACACTACCAAAGAGATATTCATTTAAACGAATGACTTAAGCTTGCCGCATGCATAAGTGTTACTAAGGTTAAGCAGATTATATGAACTTGTGGCTGTACCTAAGTATCACTTTCTACTTTTTATACCAGTGATATACTGACTATAAGATGCGTTAGGGCGAAAATTAAGTATAAGGTCCCAGATGTATAAATCGAAGCAAAAATGACATTGCTTTTTACTATTAAATAAACTATAATGATAGCGTTGATGTAAGGGCTTACATTAACAAAAATAATTATTTAAATTTTTTGAATTTATAGTATAATAGCGACATAATAAGTGATTTGTTTTCACTTATATTTGAATGAGATGGGGTTTGAATGATGAATGAGACTAATGAATTACAAAGGGGACTAGGTGCACGTCAAATGAGAATGATTGCACTTGGCGGTACGATTGGTGTAGGTCTTTTTATGGGAGCGACCAGTACGATTAAATGGACTGGGCCTTCAGTTATATTTGCATATTTAATTGCGGGCTTATTTTTATTTTTAGTAATGAGAGCTATGGGAGAAATGGTATATTTACATCCAACTTCTGGTTCTTTCGCAAATTTTGCAAGTGATTACATAAACCCAGTTACAGGCTATTTAACAGCATGGAGTAATATTTTCCAGTGGGTTGTAGTAGGTATGAGTGAGGTAATTGCTGTCGGAGAATATATGAATTATTGGTTCCCTGATTTGCCTCAATGGATCCCAGGTATTATTGTAGTACTTTTATTAGCGGGAGCTAATATGGTATCAGTCAAAGCATTTGGAGAATTTGAATTTTGGTTTGCCATGATTAAAGTAGTAACAATTATCTTAATGATTATCGCTGGTTTTGGATTGATTTTCTTTGGAATTGGTAATGGTGGAGAAGCTATTGGGCTTTCTAACTTATGGGCTCATGGTGGATTTATGCCTAACGGTTGGATTGGTTTCTTCTTTGCCCTTTCAATTGTAATTGGTTCGTATCAAGGTGTTGAATTAATTGGTATTACAGCAGGAGAAACCAAAGACCCACAAAAGAATATTAAAAGTGCGGTTAACGGTGTCATTTGGCGTATATTAATTTTTTATATAGGTGCTATCTTTGTAATTGTAACTGTATACCCTTGGAACGAATTAGGAAATATTGGAAGTCCATTTGTTGCGACATTTGCAAAAGTAGGTATTACATTTGCTGCAGGACTTATTAACTTTGTCGTACTAACTGCAGCAATGTCAGGATGTAATTCTGGTATATTTAGTGCTAGTCGTATGACATTGAACTTATCTCAAAGAGGTATGCTACCTAAAAGCTTTAGTAAAGTTATGAAAAATGGTGTTCCAGTTTGGACAGTAACTGCAATTGCAGTTGGCATATTAATTGGTGCATTATTAAACGTCATTTTACCATTATTTATTAAAGGTGCAGACAGCATCTTTGTTTATGTATATAGTGCATCTATTTTGCCAGGTATGGTGCCATGGTTTATGATTTTAATCAGTCACTTAAGATTTAGAAAAAATCATCCTGAAGAGATAAAGGATCATCCGTTTAAAATGCCTGGTGGAGCAGTAACGAATTATATTACGATGGCTTTCTTTATCATGGTGCTCATCGGCATGTTATTTAATAAAGAAACAGTAGTTTCAGTTATTATTGGTATCGTATTTTTAGGATTTATGACACTATTTTACTATATGAAAGGCTACCATAAATTAAGTGACGATAAGCAACTTTAAGCAATAAGATAATTGCATACTATAATAACATTTTCAGCTGTTTTTCAAGTTATTACATGGCAGCTACAAATAATGAGGTCGAGGCAAAATAATGTCTCGGCCTTAAATGTTATTTAGGCAGTGAAGGTCATACAGAATAATGCATACCTTTAAAATTTAGATTTCTATCCTAACCTTTTTATTTGTCCATGTTATGTGCTATCTAAAAAGAGTGATTTAAAGCAGGATATAAAATTGTAAATCATGAATAATTTATTTACAAAAAATTAATCTAATCGATACATTCACTCAAAACACTTGATTTACACTTAACTTGCAGGGTCATAATACATATCAGAAGGAGTTAATCATTTATGAAATTATTAAATAAGTTAGCTACTGCAACTGTAGCAAGTGTAATGATTGCAGGCGGATCATTGGGTAGTGTACAAACAACTTATGCATCTGGCCAAAAAAGCACATCAGAAGATGCTCAAAAAACGTCAGATGTCGTGTATACGGGTAATACAGAAAACCCTAAAAATGTCATCTTTTTAGTCGGTGATGGTATGGGACCTTCATATAATGCGGCTTATCGCTATTTTGCAGATAATCCAGAAACGAAAGAAATGGAGCAAACTGCGTTTGATAAATACCACGTAGGGAGTCAACGTACAAATCCAAATGATTCGAAAGAAAATGTTACAGATTCAGCTGCAGGCGCAACTGCATTTAGTTCTGGACATAAAACTTATAATGGGGCCATTGGCGTAGATGCTGATAAAAATAAAGTCAAAACTGTTTTAGAACAAGCGAAAGAAAATGGAAAATCGACTGGCTTAGTTTCTACAGCTGAAATCACAGATGCTACACCAGCTGCTTATGCTTCACATGTAGATAGCCGAGATAAAAAGAACGAAATCGCCAAACAATTTTATAATGATAAAATTAATGGAGAACACAAAGTTGATGTATTACTTGGCGGAGGCGCGGCGTATTTTGGTAAAGATAATGATAACTTAAAAAATAAATTTAAAAAAGATGGATATGATGTAGTTACTAATAAAAATGAAATGCAAAATTCAAAAAGTAAGCAAATTTTAGGGTTATTTGCAGATAATAATATGCCTTTGCAAATTGATGCACCAGATAAAAACCCTACATTAGTAGATATGACAGATAATGCTATAAGTAAATTAAAAGGAAATGATAAAGGCTTTTTCTTAATGGTTGAAGGGGCTTCTATCGATAAAGCAGGCCATCCAAATGATATAACAGGTGTGATGTCGGAAATGGAAGGATTTGAAAAAGCATTTGAATATGCAACGAACTACGCAAAGCATAATCCAGATACACTGGTTGTAGCGACAGCAGATCATTCGACAGGTGGACTGTCTATTGCTAAAGGCGAAGATTATGTATGGAATCCAGATTCAATACATAAAATGAAGCATTCTGGTAAATACATGACTGAAGAAATTGAAAAAGGTAAAAACGTCGAAAAAGTGATTAACAAAGGCTATGGTTTCGCGATTTCAAAAAATCAAATGGATGATATAAAAGAAGAAGCTAAGAAACTGAAAGACTTTAAAAAAGACAAAGATAAATATGAAGCACAATTGCAAAAAGTTCAAGATGCAGTACAAAAACCTATTAATGATAAATCACATACAGGATGGACAACTACAGGTCATACTGGAGAGGATGTAAATACGTATGCTTATGGTCCTGGCAGTGAGAAATTTAAAGGTAACATAGATAATACAGATAATGCCAAAAATATTTTTGATATCTTTCAAAGCGATGTGAAGTAGCGGTGTAATACATTATTAACATTGATTATTTTTAATAAACTTTCAAAAGCGTTTTGAAATATAAGGATAAAAGATTCGCATAAAAACGAGCCCGAGACATCAATAATGTCTCGAGCTCTTATATTATATAGGCGTAGCGGATAAAGTGCGGCTTCTAAAGTAACACTTATACATGAACGCATGCTTATGTAATTCGCTTAACCTAACTGTTTTGATAATCTTCTTTGCTAGAGCGGGACAACGAAATCATTTTTGAAAACTGTGATTTCTGCCCTGCTCTCATTTTTTGTTTGAAATATTATAGATTAAAAAGTGATGCATCAATGCTTAAATTGAATTTTAGATAAATGCTTACGATAATTATCAAGTGCCATTTTAGATTGTGTAATGGAATCTAAAGAACGTTGATAATTTAACGCAATAAATCGATAATAAAGGATATCTACTGTAAATAATTGTGCAAATAAAGATGTTGTTGCAGCCATACGAAGTTCATTTTCATCTGTTTGACCATAAGTTAAAATATAATCCGAAATTTTGGCCACAGGGTTATCAGTAGAACTTGATATGGTAATAATGGGAATGTTGTAATCTGTGGCGACTTTGGCCATTGATTGCATTTCACTGTGAGTACCCTGATTCGTTACGAAAATAACACAATCTTGTTCATCGTGTGTAGCCATTGTAGTCATCAATAAATGTGTTTCTTGAATTAACCTTACATTTAGTCCGATTCGAGACAATTTTTGATATAAATCTGTAACGATTACGAGTGATGCACCATATCCAAATAAGAATATCGTACGCGCCTGTTTTAATGCGTCACATATATTGTCTATGTTGTGCTGCTCAATTTGGGATGCAACATAACTCATCGTATCTGTGGCTCTTGCAAGCATTTTTGATTTAATAACATCCACAGATTCATGATCTATTAGTTCCATCGAATTATTATTGATTGCATCTTCAGGCAAATAACGTGAAATTGTTATTTTAAGTTCTTGAAACCCTTTTTCAGTAATTTTTTTACTAAAACGCACAATCGAAGCTGTACTTGTATTGATTTCATTTGAAAGATCTTGAACAGACATGTTTATAATACGATGTGGTGCATTTAAAATAAAATCAGCAATTTTCTTTTCACTTTTTGTAAAAGTTCCATACATATTATCAATTTTATAAAGTACGTTGGTCATAGTTTAACCACCTAAGTTATCAGATTCTCTCATTGATTTTGTTGTACCTAAGAAGAAGGTGAAGAGGAAACCACCGATATAAGCAGCGATTAATCCAGCAATATAACCTAAATACATATGATCTGAAATCAAAGGTAATAACGAAATACCACTTGGCCCGATAGCAGTGGCACCAATATGTCCGATGCCGCCAATTACTGCTCCTCCGATGCCGCCACCAATGCACGCGGTAAAGAATGGTCTTCCAAGCGGTAATGTGACCCCATAAATCAAAGGTTCACCAATGCCTAGGAAACCTACAGGAAGCGCACCTTTAATCGCATTTCTTAGTGTAGTATTTTTCTTGCATCTTACCCAAAGTGCTAATGCGGCGCCCACTTGTCCTGCGCCAGCCATCGCGGCAATAGGTAGTAAATAAGTAGCACCAGATTGATTAATCATCTCAATATGAATAGGGGTAAATATATGATGTAATCCTAACATAACTAATGGTAGGAAGAAAGCACCGATTACAAAGCCGCTAAAGATACCACCGATATCTATAACGCCATTGACAACAGATACTAAACCATCAGATACGAAACCTGCTAAAGGCATAATAATAAATATAGTTAATAAACCTATTACAAACAGTGTGATTGTAGGTGTGACAATAATATCGATTGCATTCGGCACAATTTTATGTAATCTCTTTTCAACTAAACTTAATAACCAAACAGCAAAGATGACGCCGATAATCCCACCTTGCCCTGCTTGTAAAGGATCACCAGTGAAAATGTTAACAATCATATTCTCGTCAGTTAAACCAGTTAATAATGTTGTTCCTCCAATGACACCACCTAAACCTGGTGTCGCACCAAACTCTTTTGCCGCATTAATACCAGTAAATATTGCTAAATAAGCTAACATACCATCTTTAATTACATTAAAGACAGTGACAAGTTGTGTTATCCATTCTCCAGATATAACATTAGCTGCTAATAAGTTACTCAATACTGCGCCAATACCGCCAATTAATCCTGCACCAATAAACGCAGGTATTAAAGGTATAAAAATATTAGCAATTGTCTTTAATAATTTATTGAATTTACCTCGTTTTTGCTTACTTTGAAAAGCTTCTTTATTTTCTTTAGCCCTTGCTTCAGTCTCAGCTTTATAATTTCTTGAGTGGTGGGGGATCGTTTCACCTAAACGAACACCGCTTATTTCAGATATATGTGACGCTACTTTATTAACAGTGCCGGGGCCAACTACGATTTGGACACGGTCATCTTTCACAACACCTATAACGCCTTCAGTAGCTTTTAATTTATCATAATCGATTTTATTTTCATCAATCACTTTAATTCTAACGCGCGTCATACAGTTTATGACATTATCCATATTGTCTAGGCCACCGACTGCATCGACGATATTTTCCGCAAGTGTTTGCTCTTTAGACATCAGACAAACCTCCTATATATCAGTGTTTAATTTTTAATCGCTTGTTTAATGATATGATTATTATCTTCTAAACGCTTAGTTGCTTCCACTTTAGAGATGTCACACATATGCATGACAATAGCAATTTTTAGATTTTGATCTGCTGATTTATACAATTGTTGGGACTGTTGTTGTGAAATGTCACAGATATCTTGAATAATACGAATAGAACGGTCGATTAGTTTTTGATTTGTAGCTTTTACGTCTACCATAAGATTATCATAAACTTTACCTACACCGACCATTGTCACAGTGGAAATCATATTGAGTATTAGTTTTTGTGCTGTACCTGATTTTAATCTCGTAGAACCAGTTAATATTTCAGGGCCTACATTCACTTCAATTGAATTGTTTGCTACTTTACTTATTTTTGCATCAGTATTACAAGCAATTGAAATAGTGTGTGCGCCTACGTCATTCGCGTATTGTAAACCGCCTATGACGTATGGCGTATGCCCACTTGCTGCTATACCAATTACGACATCCTTCTCGTTCAGATGTATATGTTGTAAATCTTCTGCTGCTAAAGGCGCACTATCTTCTGCGCCTTCGACCGCCATAGTCATTGCTTTTTGTCCTCCTGCAATTAACCCAATCACTTCATCTGAAGAAGTATTGAAAGTTGGCACACATTCAGCAGCATCAAGTACACCTAATCTGCCACTAGTGCCCGCACCCATATAAATAATGCGTCCGCCAGCTCTGAATTGCTGGGTCGTAATTTCAATAACTTTAGTTAAATTAGGAATACTTTTTCTGATTTCTTGAGGCACTTTTTGATCTTCGTCATTCATTGTTTCAAGTATTTCTTTTATTGTCATTTCATCTAAATGCATTGTGGCGTCATTTCTAGATTCGGTTGTTAAATCGCTCATCAATTTTGCTCCCTTGTTTTAAGAATAAAGTTAAAAGTATCGTTTGGTTGCATGCAATGAATTAATGCATGTTCTGATGCAATGATTTCACCAACAACATTGACATGCTGATGGGCAGGTAAATCAGTGCGTATAATTTGTAATTCACCTTGGTAGCGATGATTCAATTTATTATCTAACGTAACGCTGCCAGTTCTTCGGTGTATGGTTTGGTTAGGTTTAATGTCAAATGTACAATAATGACGTGCTTCTTGGGACCTAACAACAAGATTAGGGGCATCAGGCCTGACCGTATGTTGCTGTTGTAATATAGATGTTGCTTGTAAGTCGGATAAATTTAACGTAAAAGTAAAGTGTCTATGACATAATATACTGATTAATTGCTGCGCCGTTGTCTCATCTAGTTTAGAGTCACCGATTAAAATTTGCGTCGTCGCATTATTTAATAGTAGTTGCGCACTTTCTACAGGGTGTTTATCTCGGGTTGATTCAATTGTAGGTAACCCTTTAAAAAGAGGGCCTCGAGCGGTTGTTCCTGCGATAAATCCAAAAATAGTCGCGTTTGGATTATACTTAAGAATTAATATGTTTTGCTTATTTACAAATTGATCATCTAAACCAGTGTCAGGGCGTGGATAATAGTTATGGCAATAACATAAATAGGAAAAATCATCTAGTTGTTCATACAGTTGTCGTAGCATTGATTCGGAAAGTATACTTGCGTTCAAGCAACATTGAAAACCATGATTGATGATATCATTAATGACTTCAATAGAAGTGCTGTGGTCAATACGAATTATAAACTGCGCATGTTGATATGCTTGCAGAAACTCATAAAAAGAGTGATCCAGCAATGAAGGATTGATATCAATCATATACGTCAGATGATTGTTTGATAAATAATCTAATAGTTCTCCCAAATAGCGATATTTTGTTTTATCCTCCTCCTCAGGAATTTGGACAGATGTGAAAATCGTAGTGTATCCCAAAGAGATCATTCGTGTAATATACGATTTATCAATGGGTTGTCCTAAGTAAATAGAAAAGCCATGCATTGTTATCACTCCTATATTGCTGTAATCGATTTCATTTTACAATACATGAAAAAGTATTACAATTTTAATTTGAAAAGGGCATAGTTTTTGAAATTTTATTACAAGAAGTTGCTCAACGTTTTGTGTATATCTAATAGGTGACGTTGGATGGCTTCAATGTATTTAATTGTGTTGCCGATTGTTAATTCTTCTATTGGATGATTGCTATGTTTTACAAGAAATTGGTAGTAATTATAGTGTGGGAGTGAAAATCGTTGCATTGAAACATCTGAAAATGAGGAGAGTTCTTGGCTAATAAAATGTTCAATATCAATTTTATGTTGTGCTTTTTTTCGGTTTTGAGTTACGATTGCAAATTTATAAACTTCAATTAAATTAAGTAAGTTATGAATACGTTCTTCTAATTGATGATATTCTAAGTTATACATGAAAGACATCCTTTCTAAAATTATTTATATTAAAGTAATGAACTCATTTTTATTAAATAATGAATGATGATATTATAAGCAATATAAAATGATTAGAAATTGAAGGGAGCCTATTAAAATTGGAAAGAAGGAAATACCGTTTTAAAGATATTGTGTGGAAAGATTTTTCATTGCTTGCCATTTTAATTGCAAGTATGATCGTTTTTTCACTGCTTGGTATAGTGATTGGTTTCTTGTATATAGACAATTTATCTGAAAAAATTGCATTAAAGATAAGTGTAATTGCGCAATTACTTGCCTATTTAGTGACAGCGTGTAGCTTTTATTTTTTACATATGAATGATTTTAAATATCATTTGCGCAAAAATATAAACTTTGTAAAAAATCATTACTTATTTCTTATTATAGTGACAGTAACGATGATGGTTTGTAGCACTATATATAATACAATCATGCAATACTTACCGGATGGAATTGGGTTTAGTGAAACACAAAATGAGTTAGAATTAATGGGGCTATTTGATAAGCCTGCATTTTTGCCAGTTACATTTTTATTAATAGTTATTGGTGCCCCATTAGTTGAGGAAATATGCTTTAGACATTTATTAATAGGTGAATTAGGTAAGAAATTTAATTTCATCGCTATGGGTATTGTATCAACCATTCTTTTTTCATTGATGCATGTGGTTGGCGCAGAGTCACCGTTTGAAATAGGGAGTTATTTAATATTAGCTATTGCAATGGTATATGTTTATTTGAAATCAGGTCGTAAACTTATTGCTAGTGTAAGTCTTCATATGTTGAATAATTTGATTTCATTTATCTTTACTATAATTACCTTATATACATAAGTTTTTGATTTAAAAAAATCCCAGTGAGTTGTTTAGGACTCAGTGGGATTTAAAAATTGTTGATAATTATTAATGGTTATATCTTGTGTTTTAATCGTTTTCTCAAAAGAGTAAGAGATATCATGAATATCAACAATAGGTATTTCATTTGTTTTACCGAGACCAATTTCAAAGACGACGGCTTTCCATAATCCATCTGTGCATAATAAGCCAATAAATATCACATTTTCAGTAGCGACATTGCCATTAGTGTTATATTCCATTGCCATCACATTTCGTTCTGTACAATAGATTAAAACTTCTGAAAAAATAGGTGGTAAATCGGTGTGCGTTTGCTGATCGAATTTAATATAGCGATCGAGCTTTTTAAGTGCACGTCTCATCTTTGTGTAAGGTAGATTTAAGCACTTTTTAATGATAGCATTAATCTCTTCTTTGTAAGGAAGCGTTGTGTAAGATTGACTTTCATTCAAAATCAAGAATAAAGCAGTAAGCTGATTTTCAGTTAATTCAAGTTCATAACTATTCGGTGTTTCTTGAAGTTGATAACCGCCTAATTTTCCGTGTTTTGCTAAAATTTTCACACCTTGATCTTCTAAATCTTGAATATCTCTTAAAATTGTACGTTTCGAAACATTTAAGTTTGCTGCAAGTTCAGTAGCAGTAATTTGTTTATTGTTCTGTATTGCTTGTACCAGTTTATTTTGTCTTTCGCGTTTATTCATTAGAAAGTCACCTCCCAAATGATTACATATTACATTCATTATATCACAAAAGTGACAATGACGACATTTATAAAGTTTTTCCAAAAAAATTTAGAAAACGCTTACATTTTCTGAACCTTTATGTTAGTATAATATTTAGTAACAAGGGGGTAGCGAAAAGATGGCAAAGGGGTAGCTATTACATATAGTTTTGTTAACATCTTTTTCGTACGAGTTACTAAGCAAACATCTTCAATATTTATTACTTACTTTCCTTTCTATTTAGCCGACTAGCATAGCTAGTTGGCTTTATTTAGGTGATTGAAGATTTGTTCTGAAGGTTTGTTACGATAATAAAGTTTATATGATAAAATAAAACAAATTATACATATTAAATGAATATAATAAAAAATAGAGCGTAGTTTAAAGAGGAGGTTTCAAATGAATAAAGAAGCATTAACGAATATAGATGATTTAGTGAGACATTGGTTAACAACCTTAGATGATATTATTCCGCAATTAATAGAAGACATGGTTACCACAACAAAGCGTAATCGATTTGACCTTGTAACTAATGTAGATAAATCAATCCAACAAAATTTCGAAGATTTTTTGCATGAACATTTTCCGGAGCATCAACTTTTTGCTGAAGAAAAGTCAAATGAAGAAGTCAATGCTTACCAAGGCCATGTCTGGGTTATGGATCCGATTGATGGCACGACAAATTTAGTGAAGCAGCAAGAGGATTATTGTATTATATTAGGGTATTTCATAGATGGAGAACCAACGTTATCATATATTTATGATTACCCACATAGAAAACTTTATAAAGCAATTAAAGGGCAAGGTGCTTATATTAATAATCAGCCGTTATCCCAACCAGAAGACTTAAAATTAGAAGATGCGATTATTTCATTTAACACCTTAGTGATGAATGATGCCACGATTCATGAATTAAATAGTGCTTCGTTTGGCTATCGCTTTATTGGCTCATGTGGCTTAGATTCAACACGTGTATTTTTAGGTCAATTTGGCGCGCATGTGAATACAAATCCTAAACCTTGGGATATTGCTGCACAGTTTTTATTTGCAAAAGAACTAGGATTGAAAATGACAACATTAGACAATACTGATTTAGATTTTGCAAAAGCAGGGCCTTTTATTATTAGTAATAAAGCTTGTCATGATGAAGTTTTGAAGATTTTAAATGCAAATACAGGTTATCAAAAATAGTTTAAAATTTGTTTGTAAATGACTTCATTTAATGATAGGACTAAAGAACCATGTTCATTCATATTAATTACTATATAATCAGTAATTAATTATAATAAAACAGAAAATTGAATATAGAATGGAGAATGAAAAGGTGAATCGTTCTGATAAATACAGTAAAAAGAAAATGGGATTACCGACAAAAATATTTTTATGGTTCTTTGGCATACTGATTATCTTAGCAATTTTAGCAGTTATTTATTTAGGATTTAAAATATTTTCTGTAGGTGGGGCAATACATAACCCGTTAGATAGAGATAAATCGTCTTTAAGAGATAAAAATGTCAATTTGAATAATGGGGATCCATTTACGATAGCTTTATTTGGTGTTGATTCAGATGCCAAGCGAGATGCTAATGGCGGGGGTCAACGTAGTGATACAATCATGGTGCTATCTATCAACCCAGATAAAAAAACAACTGAAATTGTTAGCATACCAAGAGATACGCAAGCCGATATTGTAGGTAAAGGGACAACAGAAAAAATTAATCATGCTTATGCATATGGCGGGCCTGACATGGCAGTGAAATCAGTTGAAAAATTATTAAATGTTCCAATCGATCATTATGCCACGATTGATATGGATGGCATGGAAGATATGATTGATACCGTGGGTGGTATTGAAGTTACAAGTAATGCAACTTTCTCTTATGATGGTTTTCAATTTAATGATGGGCAAAAATCGCACATGAATGGTAAGGAAGCCATGGCTTTCATTAGAAGCCGTAAAGAAGAAGGCGCTGGCGGAGATTTTGGCAGACAAGAACGTCAACAATTAGTCATACAAGGTTTAGCAAATAAGTTGACAAGTATTAGCTCAGTAACGCACTTTAATTCATTGATGAACCATGTTGAAGATAATGTTAAAACAGATTTAACTTTAGGTGAACTTAATAAAGTTAGAGGAAATTATAAAGATGCAAATGATAATGTGCACCGTCATCAATTAGAAGGACAGGGTGGTATTCAAGACGACGGTCTTTATTACTTTATACCTAGCCAAAGTTCATTAACTGAAATTGAGGCAAGCGTCAAAAATAACTTGGGCATCTGACTAAAATAAATATGTCTGATTTGATCACACAAACACCCTTCAAAGTAAACAATAAAAATACTTTGAGGGGTGTTTTTTGTCTTTTTTTTTATGGAGAATGTCTTTTTTGATTAATTAATATTTAACACTATCAATTAACATTTAAATAAAACAGAGAGAAAATAGTAGAAAACCTTAACATTTTGATGAAATACCTATACAATGTAATTAACATTACCAAAAAAGTGTGGGGCTTTTAAGATGGAATGTTATTAAACATCTTTGAAGAATAAACATGGGCTTAACAAACATTAATAGGGGTGAAGAATATGCAGGAACATTTAATTATTACATTAGATGGTAAAGATTATCTTGTAGAACCCGGTACAAACTTACTACAATTTATTAAGTCACAAGATACTTTTGTACCCTCTATATGCTATAACGAATCGCTTGGTCCTATAGAAACTTGCGATACATGTACTGTCGAAATTGATGGCGAAATGCAGCGTGCTTGTAGTACGACAATAGATAGACCAATGATAGTAAATACACAAAATGATAATGTACAAACAAGCCAAAAAGAAGCATTAGACCGTATTTTAGAAAATCACATGCTATATTGTACAGTGTGTGATTATAACAACGGCGATTGCGAAATTCATAATACAATGGACCAATGGGGTTTAGAACACCAAACGTATGAATATAAAGAAAAACCATATGAAAAAGATTATGGTCCTTTCTATCGTTACGACCCAGACCAATGTATATTATGTGGACGTTGTGTTGAAGTTTGTCAAGACGTTCAAGTCAACGAAACACTGACAATTGATTGGGAACGTCAACAACCACGTGTTATTTGGGACAATGATACATCCATCAATGATTCATCATGTGTTGGATGCGGCCAATGTGCGACGGTATGTCCGTGTAATGCAATGATGGAAGTGAAGATGGAAGGAAATGCTGGTTATATGACAGATTTAGAGCCAGGTTCTCTTGCAGCTATGATTGATTTAACTAAAAAGGCAGAGCCAGGTTATGGTCCATTATTTGCTGTATCTGATTCAGAAGCAGCTATGCGTGAAGAGCGCATCGAGAAAACTAAAACTGTATGCACATATTGCGGTGTTGGTTGTTCTTTCGATGTATGGACAAAAGGTAGAGAAGTAATAAAAGTACAACCACAACATGAATCCCCAGCAAACAAAATTGCAACATGTATTAAAGGAAAATTTGGTTGGGATTATATTGATTCAGAAGAAAGATTAACTAAACCATTAGTACGTAAAAACGATCAATTTGAAGAAGTAGAGTGGGAAGAAGCACTAAAAGTAGTTTCTGAAAACTTTAAAAAAGTTAAAGCGTCTCATGGTTCAGATGCCTTAGCATTTATTTCTTCTTCTAAAGCAACTAACGAAGAATCTTACTTAATGCAAAAACTTGCTAGACAAGTCATTGGCACAAACAATGTAGATAATTGCTCTCGTTATTGTCAGGCACCAGCTACAAAAGGTTTATTTAGAACAGTAGGGCATGGCGGTGATTCTGGTTCAATTGATGACCTTGAGATTGCTGACATGGTTGTTTTAATTGGTACTAACACGGCTGAAGCACATCCAGTTATTGCTTCGCGTATTAAGCGAGGACATAAATTATATAACAATACGTTAAATGTATTTGATATACGTAAACATGAGATGGCAGAAAGAGCAGACAATTTCTATCAACCTAAACCAGGTACAGATTTAGTTTGGTTATCAGCTGTAACGAAATATATCATAGACAATGATTTA
The DNA here is from genome assembly GCF_017891975.1 of Staphylococcus sp. GDY8P131P. Taxonomy (NCBI): domain Bacteria; kingdom Bacillati; phylum Bacillota; class Bacilli; order Caryophanales; family Staphylococcaceae; genus Staphylococcus; species Staphylococcus sp. GDY8P131P. Next base: position 105,068 of record NZ_JAESKF010000007.1, on the reverse strand, counting down.
CATGATAAAGCGTTCGTTGATGAATGGGTAAATGGTTTTGATGAATATTATAAATCATTAGCGCCATATACAATGGCGTTTGCAGAAGATACAACAGGTATTCCTAAAGAAGATTTAATAGACTTTGCACACCAAATGGTTAATGCGGAAACAGTTTCAATTGCATGGGCAATGGGTGTAACACAACAAGATATTGGTAGTGATACATCAACTTCAATTTCCAACTTATTGTTAGCTACAGGAAATTATAGAAAACCTGGTACTGGCGCGTATCCACTACGTGGTCATAATAACGTGCAAGGTTGTAGTGACATGGGTAGTATGCCAGATCAATTCCCTGGTTACCAAGCAGTAGCGGACGATGAAATTCGCGCTAAATTTGAAAGAGAATATGGCCAAACCTTACCAAGTGTCCCTGGTAAAGATAATCACCAAATGATGGAAGGGATTCACGAAGGAGAAATTGATGCATTATATTTATACGGTGAAGATACAGGCATCGTCGATTCAAACATCAATTATGTACAAGCAGCGCTTGAAAAAGTTGGTTTCCTTGTAGTCCAAGATGAATTTTTCACTTTCACTGCTTCATACGCTGACGTTGTTTTACCAGCAAGTCCTTCATTGGAAAAAACAGGAACATTTACAAATACTGAACGTCGTATTCAACGTTTATACCAAGCATTAGAACCTAAAGGTGAATCGAAACCAGACTGGGTAATTATTCAGGAAATTGCTAAAACATTAGGATATGATTGGAATTATACGCACCCTAGCCAAATAATGGATGAAATAGCTAGATTAACACCATCATATTCAGGTGTTAATTACGATAGATTAGAAGGATACAATAGCCTTCAATGGCCTGTAGCCGAAGATGGCACAGACCAACCAACATTGTATTTAGATGGCTTTAACTTTGAAGATGGTAAAGCGAACTTCTATCCATTAACATTTGATAACTTCTTTAAAGTTAATGAAGAATATGATTTACATGTAAATAACGGTCGTTTATTGGAACATTTCCATGAAGGAAATATGACTTATAAAGTTCCAGGCATTGCATACAAAGTGCCTCATCCGTTTGTTGAGGTTTCCCCAGAATTAGCTAAAGAAAGAGATATTCACGAAGGGGCAGAAGTTAAATTAATTTCAGACAGTGGCGAGGCAGAACTTATTGCACACGTTACAGATAGAGTGAAAGGTAAAGAAATTTATATTCCATTAAATAATGACGCAATGATAAATGGTGACCAAGGCGCTATTAACTTATTGACTAACAGCGATGTGGACAAAGATACAGACACACCTTCATATAAACGTACAAGCTGTCGTATGGAAGTTAAAACACGGAGAGGTAAATCTCCATTGAATCCAACAAACTTCCGTATCAACAAACAAAGACAACCACAATACAGTGTGCGTGTTGAAGATAAGTGGAAACGTGACGACTATACTTTCCCAGGAAGTAAGGTGAATAGGTAATGGCAGAGAGAATAACGCATATTAAACGCATGCAAAAGTCAGAAGCGCAGATTAAGCAAGAAAGTTTAGCTGAAGTAACAGACGCAATTGCAGCAAATAAGGATAGTATTATGAAAGCGATTAATATTATTAGTACTTTAGATGAAGCTAAATTACTCGATGCATTATCAGGTATGGTAAAAAGCCGAGGTGTCATTGCTAATAAATTCTCAGTAGAGTTAAATAAAGAGCAATACACTGGTCTAATTACAAATATGGCTTCACTTGTCTTTTTATTGGGTGATTTAAATGTTAATGATTTAAGCCAAATGTTAAACAAAGTAAACAAGGGCTTAAGTGTGGCTAACCAAGCGAGCCCAAATCAAAAAACATCTATCACTGGCTTGATGGGCGTACTTAAAGACGATGAGATGAACCGTAGTTTAACATATATGTTAAATATGCTTAGAGGTATGTCAAGAGAGTAAAAATAATTGAATGTAGGTATAATCAAATTGGCACTCAATGTGAAATGCTCACATGAGTGCTAATTTTTTATATTAAAAATGACATACTGAAAGATAGGCAAATATGATACAATTTCAGTTAATAGAGCGATATATTTAGAATATTTTACAAGGAGTGGAAGTCTTATTAACCCAAAAATGGTAAAAACGATGGCTATCATATCTAACATATTTTTAGTTATCGGTATTATTTTTTTAATCACTTTAAATATTGTTATGGCTATTACTATGTTTGTTGTTTCATTAGCAATCAGTTTAGTGATATTCAACACTTTATTTAGACATAAAAAGGGCATGCGCATTGCTATTAATCTTTCTTTTATTATTGTGCTTGTGGCAATTGCTTTTGCTTATTTCACACTAACTAAATAAAATGTAAAATAGGGAGTTTTTTATATAATGAATGAGCGTGTTAAACAGCGAATACCATTAATACTATTGATATTAATTATAGTAATATTTGTTATTTTGTTAGTCATAAATGAAACATCTTTGTTTGAAAAACAAAAAACGCATACATTTGATGAGGCGGTAGATAAACAAGTTGGTTCTGGTACTTTAAATATGAAAGAAAAAGATGGTAAATTTCTAAAAGCTTCAACGAAAGATGTTAGTAAAGCAATGGATGTAAACAGTGACCAAGATGATTTGAACCACATGGATATTTCTGAAAAAGTATCGTTATCTGAAGATGAAGTGAATGATATTTTAAAAAGTAAGGGCGTGTTAAAAGGAAAAGGTAAAGCTTTCCTAAAAGCGCAAGATAAATATGAAGTCAACGTTTTATATTTAATAAGCCATGCCTTAGTAGAAACAGGAAATGGTAAATCTGAATTAGCTAAAGGTATTGAAGACAATGGGAAAAAATATTATAACTTTTTTGGAATAGGTGCGTTCGATGAAAATGCTGTCCATACTGGAAGCAGTTTTGCTAAAAAACAAGCTTGGACTTCTCCCGATAAAGCAATTATGGGGGGCGCCCAATTTGTAAGAAATAATTATTTTAATAATAAGCAGATTTCTTTATATCAAATGAGATGGAATCCAAAAGAACCAGGAGAACATCAATACGCGAGTGATGTAGACTGGGATGAAAATATCGCATGGTTTATGAAACATTTCTATAAAAATTTAGGTATTAAAAAAGATGATATCAATAAAGATTATTACCTATAATGGATTCAATATAAAAAGACAATATTGTTTTATTAGTGGATTTGTTTTCTTTTTTATATGTTATTATATCATTGGGTATTAAAAACAATGTCATTATTTAATAATGAAGTATGGAAATTTTTAAAAGACTAGGGAAAGTTGGAGTGAATTAAGATGAAAATAGCAATTGTTGGTGCAGGCATAGGCGGTTTAACTGCAGCAGCTTTATTAATAGAACAAGGTCATGATGTGAGTGTGTTTGAAAAAAAAGACGCAGTATCTGAACTAGGGGCTGGTATTGGCATTGGTGGCAACGTGATTGATAAATTAAATAATCATGATTTAGCAAAAGGACTTAAAAATATAGGACAAGTGGTTGATGTCATGGAAGTACTTGATGAAAAAGCAAACCCATTGTCAAAAATTAAATTGAAAAAAAACACTGTTAATTTAACGATGTCACGCCAAAGTTTATTAGATGTAATTCAATCTTATGTACCTGATAGCGCAATTTTTACAAACCATTATGTAACGGATATTGAAAACGGTGACTTAAAAGTAACGTTACAATTTTCCGAGCAACCTTCACAATCCTTTGATTTATGTATAGGTGCGGATGGCATTCATTCTAATACAAGACAAGCTGTCGCGCCAAATAATAAACCGATTTATCAAGGTTATACAGTATTTAGAGGTTTAGTAGATGAAATAGACCTTAAGGATGGCAATGTGGCTAAAGAATATTGGTCTTCAAAAGGCAGAGTAGGCATCGTGCCTCTATTAAATAACCAAGCTTATTGGTTTATTTCAATAACAGCTAAAGAAAATGATACTAAGATACACGCATTTGCAAAACCGCATTTACAAGCAAGATTTAATCATTTTCCTAATGAAGTCAGACAAGTTCTAGATAAACAAAGCGAAACAGATATATTATTACATGACATGTATGATTTAAACCCGCTAAAAACGTTTGTATACCAACGCGTAGTGCTTCTTGGAGATGCAGCACATGCGATGACCCCCAATATGGGACAAGGCGCAGGTCAAGCAATGGAAGATGCTATTGTTTTAGCTAATTGCATACAAACATACGATTTTGATATGGCATTGCAACGTTATAATAAATTACGGGTCAAGCATACGAAGAAAGTCATTAAACGTTCTAGAAAAATAGGCAAAATTGCTCAAAGAACAAATAAATTTGTGGTTAAAGTGAGAAATAAAATAGCGCAAATCATACAAATCAACTGATATCTAACCAAACCAAATTCTTATATAAATCTAAAGAAAAGTAAAAATAATAAAAAGCCAGAAAGTACAGTTTATAAGTACTTTCTGGCTTTTGGTATTTTTTAATTAATTCACAATGTATTTAGGATGGTCGCCGTTCAGTTTGCTAATTGTATCATTAGCTACAATTTTTGACATCATATCACGAGACTCGAATGTCGCGTTACCAATATGTGGTGTGATAACAACATTATCTAATGATTTGAGTTCATCGTTGATTTCTGGTTCAAATTCAAACACGTCTAAGGCAGCGCCTTCGATTTCTTTATTTTTAAGTGCTTGAACTAAAGCTTCCTCATGAACAATTGGACCTCTCGCTGCATTAATTAAATAACTTGTTGGTTTCATCATTTTGAATTGCTCAGTATCAAATTGATGGTGTAAACTTGGATTATATGCAGCATTGATTGTAATGAAGTCTGAATGTTGTAAAAGTGTTTCAAAATCAACATATTTAGCACCAATTTCACGTTCTTTATCGACTTTTTGGTTAGGGCCTGTGTAAAGTACATTCATATCAAATGCTTTAGCACGTTTGGCTACTGCACTGCCAATTTCTCCTAAACCAATGATACCGATTGTTTTTCCAGAAACTTCTCTACCGCGGAAGAATAGTGGCGCCCATCCATCAAATCCTGTTGTACGACATAATTTATCACCTTCAGGAATACGTCTTGCTACAGCGAGTACAAGCGCAAAAGTTAACTCGGCAGTAGAATTTGTTGAGGCTTTGGGCGTATTTGTCACATCGATGTGTTTTTGTTTTGCGTGTTCAATATCCACGTTGTTAAAACCAGCCCCATAGTTTGCAATGATTTTTAGATTTGAACCTGCATCAATTACATCTTGATCCACATTAGTAGATAGTAAGCTGATTAAAGCGTCCGCATCTTTCACACCTTGAATTAAGGTTTCTTTATCAACAATACCTTTGCCTTCATACATATCTACTTCATAACCTTGCTCTTTTAATAAATTATAACCAACTTCAGGTATTGGACCTGCAATATAAACTTTTACCATGTATAATCACTTCCTTTACCTAAAGTATAGTAAATTTCATAATAGTAAACAAATTTTTACGTTGTAAGCCAATTAAAAAGGTTATTAATTTAATTTATATTATCATATAAGCGAGGTAAAAATAACCTATATTTAAAAGCATTTGCTTACTGATCAAGTTACAGTTAATTCGGAGCGTAGCAAAGCTAAACATTTGTACCATAATTTAGTATCACTTTATTTCGAAGTTGGCCGATGTCAGTATAAAAACTAATATCAATAAACGCTTTAGTATATTGATTTATATCACAGACTATAAACCGAATAAACAAAAAAGAATTTTATTATCATCGGCGATATGAATCTAAAGTAAGATAGTTTAACTAACCAGTTTTAAACCTACAATTGCTAAAATAATTAAGAAGATAAAACCTACACGTTTAATATTTTTAGATTCATTATAAATGAGCATCCCGACTAGCGTTCCGCCACCAGTGCCTATACCGCTCCAAACAGCATAAGCCGTCCCCATTTGAATACCACTAGACATTGCCAATTTAAGCATGCTAAAACTACAAATAAAGGCGAGGGCTAAAAAAACTACGAATATTTTCTTTTTAGTACGTGCGATTTCATTTAAAATAATGACACCAACAATCTCCAGTAGACCAGCAATAAATAGTATCGTCCAAGCCATTATTGTTCAGCCTCCTCTGTAGTTAGTTTTAAGCCAATAATACCTATTACGAGTAAAATAACCAGTGCTATCTTAATCACGTTGAATGCATCACCGAAAAATATCATATCAACGAGTACAGTACCAATTGCGCCAATGCCTACAAACACAGCATATACTGTCCCAACAGGTAATGATTTACAAGCTGAAATGACTAAATAGAAGCTTAAAATTAAAATGATAATCGTGCCTGTCCAACTCCAAACTGAATCAGCCGTGTTTAAACCAGTTACCCATAATATTTCTATGATGCCTGCCAAAATAACTTTAAACCACTGCATTTGTCTCAACCTCCTTATTCACATTAAACGCTACTATTTTCTCAAATTTTTAATTTGGCTGCAATATGTAAAGGGCAATTCAATAAAAAAAGCTGATAAAGTACGAGACTTTACCAGCTTGACTCCCAAATAATATTTTGAAAAATAATCTTAGTTAAGGTGAATATAGTTATATGAGCTAGCTTCACCTGCTGAGATTGTGCGTTCGCTTACTGAGAATGGCCCACCACTATAGTTCATTTCAGAAACATTTACTGAACCATCACTATTTACATTTTCAACGTATGCTACGTGGCCCATGCTTCCTTCACTAGATTGTAAGATAGAACCAGCTTCTGGTGAATTGTTTACTGTGTAACCAGCTGCGGATGCTGCAGATGCCCAGTTATTTGCATTTCCCCATGTAGAGCCAATGTCGCCACCTGTTTTGTCAAATACATACCAAGTACATTGGCCAGCAGTGTATAGATTTGAGCTTGAACTTGATGTCGCTTGAGTTGAGTTTTGATCTACTTGTGTTGTTTGTTCAGCAGCATTTGCTTCGTTCCCATGATCTAATCCCACAATTGCTGCTCCGATTCCTGCTGTTAAAGTTGTTGCTGTTACTAATTTTTTCATAATAAAAAAGTCCTCCCGAATTTTAAATAGATATATTATTTGAATAGAAATTAATTTTTTAATTAACGCGTTGGTTTCAACGACAATTAATACAATAACAGAAGAAAAAGTGTTTGTGTGGAATGTTACGTATTTGTAAAACAATTAAAAAGACCTCACATATTGCTGTAATAAACAACATGTGAGGTTACAAAAGCGCAACTTATTGTAATATTGCATAAAGTGCGCAAGTATAAGATTTAGTAGCATCTTATAAGCGTTTGCTCAATCGATTTATTACAACGCGTGTAAAAAATCACAAAATTGAAATTGAAATTATTTAAAAAATCTAATAGACAGAGGTGGTAAATAATCTTCTCCATTATATGCTTTTACTGCAGCTACAATTGTAAAAATAAAGTTCAAAATGGCCACAATAGGAAATAGAACGAATCCTATAATAATAAGCATTAAAATGCCAGAGATAATAAACCAAATAACATATGAAATTAAAAAATTAAAATAATTTTTGCCTGCTCTATCAACGAATGCAGAATCTTCACGTTTAATAAGCCAAATTATAAGTGGTGCTAAAAAAGTGGTGAAAAAGCTAAGTACATAGATTAATGTAGCCATTAATCTTGCATCACTGTTCGGTTCTTGATTTAATACTTCACGATTTGTGTGATTTTCAGTCATAAGTAGTTTGCCTCCTTTTGTTTAACATTACTATAACAAAATAACAAAATCAGTTGCACATCATTTGAAAAAATTATAAATTTTTTGAATAGGACTATATACAGCGTTATTATCCTGTTAAAATATAGAAATGTTATAAAGCAATGCGTTACTTTTAATGATAACTTAAATAGGTTGAAGGCCAGTGTTTATTCTTTTTCTTAATAGGTTATACATGAGAGTAATGTTTAATAAAAAATACACAATGTTTAGAGAAAGAAGGGTGTTTATGAAGATAGCTATTGTAGGATCAGGGAATGGTGCTGTTACTGCAGCATTAGATATGATTACCAAAGGACATGAAGTCAAATTATACTGTAGAAACCAGTCTATAGATAAATTTGATAAAGCAATAGAACAAGGTGGTTTTACATTCAGTAATGAAGGCGAAGAGAGCTTCGTACAATTTACTGATATCAGTGATGATATGGAATATGTACTTGAGGACGCCGAAGTCATTCAAGTTGTAATACCATCATCGTTTATTGAGCATTATGCATATACAATGGCACCGTTTATCACAGAAGACCAACTTATATTCTTCAATATCGCTGCTGCTATGGGCTCTATTCGTTTTATGAATGTATTAGAGGATATGCAAATTGAAGTTATGCCTAAATTTGCAGAAGTAAATACGTTAACTTACGGCACGCGTGTAGATTTTGAAGAAGCACGTGTGGATTTATCTTTAAACGTTAGAAAAGTGCATTTCTCAACGTATGATAAGGAAGAGCTAAGCGATAGCTTTGATAAAATAGAAACATTATATCCATACATTGTCAAAGAAGAAAGTCTTTGGAAAACAAATTTAGAAAATGGTAACCCTGAAGTACATCCGGGTCCCACACTATTAAACGTAGGTAGAATTGATTATGCAGATGAATTTGCACTGTATGAAGAGGGGATAACAAAACATACAGTACGTTTATTACATGCAGTAGAGTTAGAGCGACTAACCTTGGGGCGAAAATTAGGTTTTGAATTATCATCTGCTAAAGAAGCACGTATTGAACGTGGCTATTTAGAAAGACAGGATGAAGATGAACCGTTAAATCGTTTGTTTAACACAAGTCCTGTCTTTTCCCAAATTAAAGGACCTAACCATGTAAAAAATCGTTATTTAACAGAAGATATCGCATATGGTTTAGTATTATGGTCTAGCTTAGGACGAGAAATTGACGTGCCTACGCCTAATATAGACGCCATCGTGGTCATTGCATCAACTATTTTAGAACGCGATTTCTTTGAAGAAGGATTAACAATTGATGAGTTAGGAAAAGATAAGTTAGGATTGCACTAGTCAAAAACGCATCCATTTATATAAATAAGGGGAAATGTGTATGAAAAGACAACCAACTTTTTTAGAATCAATTTCAACGATTTTGGTAATGATTGTTATTGTAATTACAGGATTTGTTGTTTTTGATATTCCTATCCAAGCGTTACTTATTCTTTCCTCAGCATATGCCGCAATCATTGCGAGACGCGTTGGTTTGAAATGGAAAGATTTAGAAGAAGGCATTACTAACCGTTTAGCAACAGCAATGCCTGCGATATTTATTATTCTATCAGTGGGTATTATTGTAGGCACTTGGATGTATTCAGGAACAGTGCCTGCATTAATATATTATGGTTTAGAATTTTTAAACCCTAACTTATTTTTAGTATCGGCATTTATCATAGCTGCAATTACTTCTGTTGCTACCGGAACTGCTTGGGGATCAGCTTCTACGGCAGGCATAGCGCTAATGGCAATTGGTTCGCAATTAAATATCCCAGCTGGTATGGCTGCAGGTGCAATTATTGCTGGCGCAGTATTTGGTGATAAGATGTCGCCGTTATCAGATACGACTAATTTAGCAGCCCTAGTTACAAAAGTGAATATTTTTTCTCATATAAGAGCGATGATATGGACTACAGTACCAGCATCAATTATCGGGTTAATCGTATGGTACTTTGCTGGGCTACAATTCAAAGGCAGTGTCAACACGTCTCAAGTGAATGCCATGCTTAAAGAGTTATCGACAATTTATAACATTAACTTTTTTGTGTGGCTACCATTAATTATTATTATAGTATGTTTGTTATTTAAAATTTCTACAGTGCCATCGATGTTAATATCAAGCATTAGTGCGATAATCATCGGCACTTTCAACAATGGATTTAATATGACTGATGGCTTCAAGGCTACTTTTGATGGCTTTAATCAAAGTATGGTACCACATTTAGATAATTCACTTTCTGATAAGGCGGTCAGCTTAATAGAACAAGGCGGCATGATGAGCATGACTGAAATTGTGGTCACTATTTTTTGTGGTTACGCCTTTGCAGGTATTGTAGAAAGAGCAGGATGTCTAGACGTTATATTGAATAAAATATCTAGCAATATTAACTCAGTTGGCACATTAATTCTTGCAACTGTATTAGGTGGGTTAATGATGGTGCTAGCTGCAGGCGTTGCTTCTGTTGTCATTATTATGGTAGGCGTATTAATGATGGATATGTATAATAAGATGGGAATAGACCGTTCGAATCTATCAAGGACGCTAGAAGATTCAGGTACAATGATTATTCCGCTTATACCTTGGGGTACTTCAGGTATCTATTATACACAACAATTAGGCGTGTCTGTTGATCAATTCTTTATATGGACTGTACCTTGTTATTTATGTGTTTTATTCGCGATTTTTTATGGTTTTACTGGTATTGGTATTAAACGCGCTAAAGTTAACCATGAATCATAGTAAGCATCATGAGCAAAGCTAAAAAATTGAATTATTCTTTACATTAAAAGGGTAAAAAATCTGAGATGAAATTGAACAGATATCAAAACTTAGAAATAAAATAAAGGCACTTTCGTTAAATTCATATTCAACTGAATTTATACGGAGGTGTTTTTTTAATGAAGCGGGCTGTGCTTTTGTATTAGCAATAAAAAATAAACATTTGTTCATTTAAAAATTAAAGCGAGAGTAATAATAATATGTTTACCAGTTAGATAAAAAGGATAAAGTAAACTATGGATGAGGTGATTCCGTGTTGTATCTAGTAATTATTGTAGCGATATTGCTAATAGGATTGGGAATTCATCAATATTTCAATATAGGTAAAGATTTTAAATATCCTTCTATTATCTATTTTATAATCGGTTTTATATTGTATATTGTAGCGATGATACAGTATAGAACCGATTTGTTTGAAAAACCAACTATTATACATGAAATATTACTTACTACGATATTTGGTTTGATTTTATATTGGGTCAATTCTCATCGTAATAAGACAAAAGATACTATATGTTACACAATAATGATTGTGGTTTTAACCTTGTTGTTAGCGATGGTACCTGTATCATCAACAGTGGTTATATCAATACAAGAATTGCTTGTTGCAAGAATGGCATTGAGTATTATATTACTTGCTTTTGGCGTCTATGTTATCTATAAGCAAGTGAAAGATAAAGTATCAGAAAGTTTTCCATTACTTTACTTACTTGCTTTTATCTATTGGATAAGCCTAGCATATTGGTTATAAATAAAGAAGCATCAACTCACGAAATAATAAGTGAGTTGATGCTTTTTTATGAAATTAAATAAAAAACAGGATAAAAGCTTTCTATTTTTATTAGGGCTTTGTTGCTGGTTAGCAATCTACTATACATACAAAAAAATCCTGGAACATTGTTTCGTGTCCCAGGATATATAAACTATTTTAATTAGTGAATGTAGTTATAGCTTGAAGCTTGGCTAGCTGAAATAGTACGTGAAGTAACAACACCAGGGCCTTGACCATAGTTCATTTCAGAAACTTGGATTGAACCGTCACTGTTAACATTTTCAACGTATGCTACGTGTCCCATAGCTCCAGTTGATGATTGTAAAATTGAACCTTGAGAAGGTGAATTGTTTACAGTATAACCAGAAGCAGCAGCAGCGCTTGCCCAATTATTTGCATTACCCCAAGTTGAACCAATTTTACCGCCTACTTTATCAAATACATAATAAGTACATTGTCCAGCAGTATATAAATTATTTGAAGAGCCTGAAGTATTTGAAATTGAACTTGATGAACTTGATGGTGCACTAGTTGTAGTTACTTGGATGTTGCGGTCTGAAGTAGCGTTTGAAGCAGCACCACCGCCACCTGTTGTGTTGTTGTTCGCTGTATATGATTGAGTTGAAGTACCATATGTAGAACCATAAGTGTTATTTTGACCACTATTTGTATTACCAGTATAGTTTGAATGAGCTTGATCAGCTTGGCTTGGATTCCAGTTACCTTGCCAAGTATAGTGGTAATCACCTTGTTGATCTATAGTATATGAATAGCTATAAGAAGTAGGGTCATTTGGGTTATAACCATTGTTATTTTCAGCAGCATCTGCTTCGTTTTGCGCAAATGCAAATGTAGCGATTCCTGCAGTAGCGATTGTAGCTGTAGCGATTTTTTTCATTGTAAAATATCCTCCTAATAATGATAAAGCTTTTAAATTTATTATCTCAGTCTCTAATGACGTTGTTTATAGTATGTTTAGTTTTTTTCGTTGTTTTAACGACAAGCATTACTCTATCAGAAATTTGTCGTTTTGTGTGCAATGTTATCGTTTTGTAATTTATCTCTAATAATTATGGGGGATATGTAACAAAATAAGGGGTGATTATTTTACGTCTTAAGGCTGTAGCCATGGCGTTTTAAGGTGAATTCAGTGTAATATTGCTTTCTAATTTATTACAAAGCTGTAAAATAACAGAAAATTACAAATGTTATTTAATGCTAACAATTAGTTATTTAAAATTTAAATTAATTACTTTATTTTGATACTATTTCATATATAAAGAATTGGGGTTAATCAAGATTGACGTATTTTGATTTTGCTAAACATTGATATTGACACCGAATAGAAAAGCTTTTAATATAATAGGTATAAAAAATATACTTGGTAAGCGAGGTGAATATATGAAGGTAGAAATTGGTTTGACATCATTTGCAGATAATAGTGATATATATACTGATAAAGGTAAAGCACCTGCAATTAGTAACGCCCAAAGGATTAGGAATATTATTGAAGAAATTGAAGTTGCTGATGATTATGGCCTTGACGTTTATGGTCTAGGTGAACACCATCGACCTGATTATGCTGTATCTGACCCAGTTACTGTATTAGCAGCAGCAGCTAGACATACAAAGAACATTAAGTTGAGCAGTGCCGTTACTGTATTATCTTCAGATGACCCAGTCAGAGTTTATGAACGTTTTTCTACATTAAATGCGGTATCTAATGGGCGAGCTGAAATAATGGTTGGGCGAGGCTCATTTATAGAATCATTTCCATTGTTTGGCTATAACTTAAATGATTATGAACAACTTTTTAATGAAAAAATTGATTTATTAATGCAAATGAATCAAAATGAAATTGTGAATTGGGATGGTCATCTTAGACCAAGTATACAGAATTTAGGCATTTACCCTAGGGTTGAGCATGGTTCATTACCCATTTCAATCGCAACAGGTGGCACACCTGAATCGTCATTGAAAGCAGGAGCACTTGGTTTACCGATAACTTATGCTATAATTGGCGGGGACCCAAAAAGATTTCAAAGAAATATTGAGATGTATAAGTCAATAGCTGAATCTTATGGTCATGATGTCAATAAATTAACTGTTGCAACACATTCATGGGGATATATTGCTGAGACAGATGAACAAGCGTTTCGGGAATTTTTCCCATCAGTCAAAGCAAGTCACGATGTATTGGCCAAAGAACGAGGTTGGCCTTTATACAATGAAAATAGTTTTGCACGTGAAGCAGGGCCAAATGGTGCATTATATGTAGGTAGTCCAGAAACAGTAGCAAATAAAATCATTGATACGATTGAAACGTTAGGTTTATCACGCTTTATGTTGCATACCCCTGTAGGATCCATGCCACACGAAAACACAATTCGTACAATTAAATTATTGGCTGAGCGGGTAAAACCTGTTGTAGATAAATATTTTGAAAACAAATAGAAGGAGATTAAAGTAATGATATTACGTTATTTAACAAACTTAAAATTAGCAAAAGAATTATACGGAGCTGCAAAACCAAAGTTAAAAGGTGATCAATCAATGAAAGATACCTTTACTGGTGTGTTTAATTTACCTTCAAATGCGGTACCGTTAGCAGGCGCAGTTGAAACATTAAGTGCTGTATTTTTCGTATTAAGCTTTGCAAGTAAAAGATTATCACGTATTGGTTCACTATTAACAATTTCAGTTCTTGGTGTTGCAGCATATAAACATTTTGAAGCAGGCCATGGTAAAGCTGGCGCAAAACATGCATTAGACTTGTCTGGTATGGCAGCACTAAGCTTCTTAGACACTTTAGATTGTAAAAAGAAATAATTACTTCGCATGATATTTAACTTTATGATGTAAAATCATTTATATTTGAATAAAATAAATAAAAATGTGCAGATAACTATAACCTTTTTAAGAGCTTGGGATATTTAATTTTATATCTCAAGTTTTTTTATAATATTAAAAATAAATGATCATAATTAGATATAGAAATATAATATTGATCCAACTATAGTCGACAATACGATTTTCTAACAACTATGTTTTTTAGAAAAATTGGAATTTTAATTCACCCACGATTACTTTATCTGTAAGTATTATGTTCACGAATCATTTTAGAATTGAAAATGCAATAAAAATCATTTCTTATTAATAAAAAGGATGTATGAGGTACTAAATTTTGAAAATAAAAAATAAAATTAAAAAAATAGTAGTAAATCATAACATTTTTCATAGTTACTTATATTGAATTAAATAGCATGAATAGGATAAAATTATGTTACAAATAGATAAGAAAACTTTCGTGTATATTAACAACAAGAAAAAACATAAGGAGCGGTTTTTATGAAAACGATAAAGGAATTAAATGAATTAATCTCATTATATCAACAAGGAAAAACATTTTTTAAGCAGACTAAAAAGCACCACAAATTAAACTATGAAGAAGTATTTATTTTAAATTATCTACATGAATGTAATTCAAGTGAAGTTACAGCGAAAGAAATCGCCCAACATTCTGAGTTAAAACCTTATTACTTAACGAAAGCATTACAAAAGTTAATTAAAATGGAGTATTTAAGTAAAAAGAGAAGCGACATAGATGAACGGACAGTTGTCGTTTACATAAATGAAAAGCAACGTAAAAGGATTGAATCAATCATTAGAACATTACAATCATACTTAAAATAAAATATGGATATGTTCAAAAATAGCCGTGTAACATATATAAAAAATGAATATTCTGAATAGTGTAAATTTATTTGAAAAATTATATATTGATATAAAATATGATTTGAGTAAAATATAAATTATGATATACTAATATTTGTTAAATGAAAGCGCATACAAATAACGGAAGGTGTTTTTATGAATTTACTTTTAGGGGTTATATTTTTAGGTATCGTATTATGTTTGTTTACACTATTTACAAGTAAAGCACCAAATGGTGGTAAAGCAATGGGCGCCCTCGCGAATGCAGCAATTGCTTCATTTTTAGTAGAAGCTTTTCATAAGTATGTTGGTGGGGATCTATTAGGTATTCCTTTTTTAGGACAGCTGGGTGATGCAGCTGGAAGTTTAGGTGGGGTTGCTGCAGCTGGACTAGTAGCGTTAGCGATGGGTGTTTCGCCGGTGTACGCATTTGTTATTGCAGTTGCGTGCGGTAACATGGACTTACTACCAGGTTTTGTAGCAGGATACATAGCAAGTTTTGGCATGAAATGGATAGAACAAAAATTTCCAGATGGTTTAGATTTAATAGGTTCAATTATTATTATTGCTCCTATTACAAGAATAATCGCAGTAGGCGTAGCGCCTGTAGTAGATGCGACGTTATTGCAAATTGGGAATATTATTAAAGAATCTACAACTTCGAGTCCTATTTTAATGGGGATAGTGCTTGGTGGCATTATAACAGTAGTAGCAACTGCGCCATTGAGTTCTATGGCACTCACCGCTTTGTTAGGGTTAACTGGCACACCCATGGCAATTGGAGCTTTAGCTGTTTTTGGATCATCATTTATGAATTTTGTTTTATTTAAGCGTATGAAATTTGGAGATCGTAAAACAACAATTTCTGTAGCTATTGAGCCGTTATCACAAGCAGATATTGTTACGGCAAATCCTATTCCTGTTTATCTTACGAACTTTATGGGCGGCGCAGTATCCGGTGTCATTATAGCTATGTTTGGTTTAGTTAACGAAGCAACTGGTACAGCTACACCTATTGCTGGTTTGATGGTTATGTTTGGTTTCAATAATGCGTTGACTGTCGTTCTTGTTGCATCCTTATGTGCTACTGGAAGCGCCATTTGTGGATATATAGGATCTATTGTATTTAAAAATTACCCGATTATTACTAAAGATGAATTACAAAGTGGCTCAATGCCGAAAAAAGTTAAAAATTATTATAAAAGAAAAAAACAGTATGCTGAACACTTAGCAATGTAGTGATTTAAGAGTGAAATATAATGAATGTCGTAGATGTTAGGGTATGGTGTGTAACTGATTCAATTTAAAAATAAATTGGTTGCCATTTTTAGAATGAAGTACATATAAAAAAGAACAGAACGGAA
>NZ_JAESKF010000007.1:0-88632 GCF_017891975.1 Staphylococcus sp. GDY8P131P | reverse complement strand
TTCCGTTCTGTTCTTTTTTATGCTGAAGTTTTAGTGAACATATAAGCTGATGTGCGGTTTTCTATTTTTGAAAACACCAATTCTAACAAAATAGCAAGTAACCAATAAAATATTGCGGCAACACTATATACTGTTATAAAGCGATAACCTTCATTAGCGATAACATGGCTGACAGCCATGATTTCAGTAACTTGAACAGCAAACGCTAATGAAGTACCTTTGATAAGCATGATAAATTGATTTTCAATATTTGGAAGGGCGTAATTAAATGCTTGTGGCAATATAATTTCTTTATAGGTTCTTAATGTTGAAAGACCTACTGTTTGAGCAGCCTCAATTTGATCATTAGCAACGGATTGTAAACCGCCTTTGATAGATTCTGATAAATAAGCAACAGCATGTAAAGAAAAAACAATAAACGCGATGATTAGCGGCGAGAAAACATCAGGATTTATTGCAAAACCGAATTGTTCATTGGACCACATAATGAGCTTTGGCACCCCATAATACATCATAAATAATTGAACAATGAGCGGTGTGCTTCTAAAAAATGAATTATATATAACGATAAGTTGAGAGAGTATGGGTACATTTTTAGTTCGAATAAACGCGAATAGTGTTCCAATAATCAGCCCGACAATCATTGCTATAAGGGAAATCATTATTGTGTTTGGTACACCTTTAAGGACTTCTAATATTGTATAAATAATAAATGGCAAAATGTTTTCCTCCTTAAACGCTATAAGGTTTTTGGGCTCGTTTGTTAATCAGAGCAAATGTACTTTGGATTATCAGTGCAATGGACCAGTAAATTATTGATATCACGATGTATACTTCTAGCATACCTAACCCATAATTATTCCCAATAATTAATTTAACTTGCCCCATCATGTCTATAATTCCAATAGTAAATGCTAGCGATGTATCTTTTAATAGTTCAATGATTTGGGTTGTTAAATTTGGAATACTATTACGTAAAGCTTGAGGTATAATGATTTCCTTTAAAATACGAGGATAAGATAATCCAACTGAAAGACCCGCTTCAATTTGACTGTAATCTACAGATTGATATCCCGCTCTTATAATTTCAGATAGATAAGCCCCTGTATGTAAGGTAAACGCTAAAATCACAAAAAATAATCTGCTGAAGTGGTTTAAATCAATTTGTATGATTAATAGTAGTTGTGGCAATGCAAAATATGCTAAAAAAAGTTGCAAGATTAAAGGCGTACTGCGAATAAAAGATAGATAGACTCGAACGATTGTTGAGAGTATCTTAATCTTTTTGATACGAATACTTGCTAGCACAAAGCCGAGTATAAGCGCAAATACAAAAGAAAGTACAAATATTAATAGAGTCAAAGGTAATTGTTGTAAAACTTGCCCAAATAAAGAAAGCCAATTTACAGGTTCATTCATGATTGTACCTCCAATTTATCTTTTTGCTTATTGATTTCATCTAAATCATCAAATACATTAATATCGAAATATTTTTTAGAAAGTTTTTGTAATTCACCTGTGTTTTTAAGTTCTTGTGTAGCTTGATCGATATCGTCATGTAATTTTTGATGTTTTTTGTTGTAGACAATATGCAATGGTTCTTTTTTTACGATGCCGCCAATTTTAACGTCAGCGCCGATTTGTTTCTGTATTGCGTTGTATGTGTTCCAATTTAAAAATATGGCATCGCGCCTAGCATCACTTATCATTTTTAAATTGTCACCATTGGAAGGTTCTTGGATGGTATCAATATTAATCTTTGAAGTATGTGATTTATTATATTGAGATAATATAGAATACAAACCACCACTTGGTGCCATCGGAGTTAATTTTTTACCCGGTAAATCGTTTAGCGAATGTATATCAGCATTATTTTTATTAACAACAATTAAAGGTAAAGCGTAACTATAAGGGACATCTTGATAAAGAAATTGTTGTTCTCGTTCAGGTGTCTTAAAAAACCAATTAATGCCCATATCAAACTTCCCAGCGCCAATACCGACTAAATTTGACTCTTCTTCACCAACTTCATATTTAAATTGATACTGAGGTAACTTCTTTTCTAAGCGTTTTAAATAATCGATATCTAACCCTGTAAATTCATTATGTTCATCTGTATATAAATATGGCGGGTTCACTTCTGCAGATATAGCTACTTTAATTTCTTTTTTACTTTTTTGATTATCGGATTCTTCCATTTTATTACACCCGCTTAACAGCATTGTAATAAAAACCCCAATAACTAGAAGAAAGTATTTATTGTGGTTCATGTTAATTCACGCTCCGTTTCTACGGTATTTAAGAAACGGTTTATCCTTTTAGAATCAGAGGATTCTAAAACGGTTTGAGGTGAACCTTCCTTTAATATTTCACCTTCATCTATAAATAAAATTTGATCGGCAATTGCTTTAGCAAATTGAATTTCATGTGTGACGATGACCATTGTCATACCTTCTTGTGCAATGGATTTGATGAGTGACAAAACACCTTGAATTGATTCAGGGTCAAGTGCAGATGTAGGTTCATCTAAAAGTAATACTTTTGGATTGAGTGCTAAAGCGCGAATAATACCGATGCGTTGGCTTTGGCCACCTGATAATTGAGAAGGATATTTATCCTTTTGATTTAATAAATTAAAACGTTCTAAATAAGAAATAGCTACTTCATTTGCTTGTTTATTTGGCATTTTTTTACCATGTATCAACCCTACAGTAATGTTTTCCAGAATAGTTTTGTTTTTAAATAAATTATAGTTTTGAAAAACCATAGCGGAGTTTTTTCGGAGTTGGGAAATCTCTTTTTTGGAATGCTTATCACCCACAAATGTTTTGTTGCCAATTTGGATGGTGCCCGATTTTGGTATAGCTAATGCATTTAATGTTCTAAGGAGCGTTGTTTTACCTGAACCGCTTGGACCTATAATAGCTGTCACAGTACCTTTGTTTTGCGAAAAGCTCACATCATTAAGTATGGTATTGTCTTTATATTTATGTATTAAATGTTTTACTGAAATCATTTTTTTACCCCCTAGACTATCAATAAATACAAAGTATCACAATAAACCCTATCGGTAAAGTAAGGATTTATTGTTTGGAAGACTTTCTTTCGTTATAAGCGAGTGTTACACTAAGTTTAAATAAAGAAAAGGCTAAAAAAGAGGTGGACATAGTGAATTATTCTGCATTAATACATACGAGTATTCAAAAGAAATGGATAGAAAAATTCAATACGGTCAAAGAACAATTTAAAGAAAAAGCTGATTATAACGATAAACATTCACGTTTTCCATATGAAAATATTGATTGGTTGGTCAAAGAAGGCTATACATTATTAACATTGCCTAAAGCTTATGGTGGGGAAGGTGCGACTGTCGAAGATATGGTAGTGCTACAAACCTATTTAGGAGCTATTGATGGTGCTACAGCACTTTCAATAGGTTGGCATCTTAGCGTCGTTGGACAATTATATGAGCAGCAAGCTTGGGAACAAGACATGTTAGATCGCTTTGCAATCTCTGTGAAACATGGTGCTTTGGTTAATAGAGCTATCAGTGAAGCAGAAACAGGAAGTCCAACGCGTGGCGCTAGACCGGCTACTAATGCAGTTAAAAAGGACGATGGTTTTGTGATGAATGGTGTTAAGACTTTCACTTCAATGAGTAAAAGATTGAGCCATTTTATTGTCAGTGCATATTATGAAGAAATAGATAAAGTAGGTTTCTTCTTGATATCAGAAAACACGCCAGGTGTTGAAATTGCAGATAATTGGAATATGGTAGGTATGCGTGCTACTGAAAGTCATGATTTAATTTTAAATGATGTTTTTATTCCAGAAGAAAATTTTGTTGAAATTAGAGGGGCAGGCGGAAAAAAACCGAATGGATGGATTTTACATATTCCTAGTACCTATTTAGGGATTGCTCAAGCAGCAAGAGATTATGCAATTGATTTTGCTAAGAATTATAGCCCGGCAAGTATAGAGGGGGCCATTGGTGATATACCAACTGTCCAACAAAATATCGGTAAAATGGAATCATTATTACTATCAGCCCGTCATTTTTTATGGAGCACGGCCGCACTATACAATCATGAGCAAGATGAGCCGGTTTGGAATGAAACATCAGCTAGTAAAGTATTAGTTATGAATCAAGGGCTAGAAGTGATTGATATTGCAATGCGTATTGTTGGCGCTAAAAGCTTAGAAATGGAACGTCCATTGCAACGTTATTATAGAGATATGCGTGCTGGGTTGCATAATCCGCCGATGGAAGATATGGCTTATACTAATATATCTAAATCACTGATGGGATTGTTTGATTAGCTATTGTACATTGGAACCAATTTGATACCATTTGTATTTTACTTGTCAAAAACTTCATAGCTTTATGTTTTTGCCTATATAATGACGAGTATAAATATTAAATAGTTATGTGGTATCAAAATAATGAATTAAATCGATGGGTTATTTCTATATGATTATATTAATATAGAAGGCAAAGTTGTACAAATTCATTGTATTAACGTGATGCCTTTTGATAGTCAAGGCGACGGTTTGCTATACGAAAGCTTACCGTGGTCTAGAGATACCCAAGCATTATGAATTAAAATTAAAAGATAATCGGTTTATGTTTGAATGAGCCTTCCTAAAAACCTAGGAGGCTTATTTTTTAACTTTAAAATTAGTAAAAATTTTCATATTTTACTATTGTTAAAAAAGACTAAGCATTATATAATTCAATGGTATTGATAATCATTTTCAATGGAGGGAACATTATGAAAAAATTATTATTTTCAATTATCGCACTTGTTTTAGTATTAGCTGCTTGCGGGAATAAGTCAGAAAACGACACTGATAATAAAAAAGAAGAGACGAAATCTTACACTTTAGATAGTGGTAAGAAAATTGATATACCAAAAGACCCTAAACGTATTGCAGTTGTCGCGCCAACGTATGCTGGTGGCATTAAATACTTAGGTGGTAATATAGTTGCAGTAAACGAACAAGTTGATAGTAGTAAGATTTTAAAAGATAAATTTAAAGGCGTAGAAAAAATTGGGGAAAATGATGTTGAAAAAGTAGCAAAAACGAAACCAGATTTGATTGTAGTTTATTCTAATGATAAAAATATCAAAAAGTATAAAAAAATTGCGCCGACCGTAGCTTATGACTATGGTAAACATAAATATTTAGATCAACAACAAGAGTTAGGTAAGCTACTTGGAAAAGAAGATAAAGTAAAAGAATGGGAAGATAAATGGAAAGCACAAACTGAAAAAGATGGAAAAGAAATTAAAGATAAAATTGGGGAAGATGCCACAGTCTCAATTTTTGATGAGTTTGATAAAAAACTTTATACTTATGGTCCTAACTGGGGTCGCGGCGGTGAAGTGATGTATCAAGCATTCGGTTTGAAAGCACCTGAGAAATTAACTGAATTAGTTAAAAAAGAAGGATGGGCTGAAGTGAAACAAGAAAAACTTGCTGACTATGCAGGTGATTATATTGTTTCAACTAGTGAAGGCAAATCAGAACCAGGTTATAAAAAAACAGATCTTTGGAAAAATTTACCGGCTGTTCAAAATGATAGAGTTATAGAGGTACAAGCAGAAGCATACTGGTACAATGATCCATATACCTTAGAGTTTATGAGAAAAGATTTAAAAGAGAAATTTTTAAATCTAAATTCATAAGCCCACTCTTAAAAGACCAAGGTGCAAATAATCATTTGAAAATTTGAATGATATCAAACAATATTTTGAATACATCTAAAATATTGTTAGCCGTTAGTTAATAAGAAGTGATTTTATATTAAGTTTTTGTACAGGGCGTTAGCTTATGTATTTCTTTTTCTAGTTGATCACCATTGGCGGGATAACGAAATCTTTTAAAAAATGAGATTTCATTATCTCGCTTTTTTGGATTAAAATGAAATGACGCGCCATTAATGTAAACTTTTTATTTTATATAGTTTACATTAATGGTATAATTTTCATCATCAAAGGAGGTTTGATGATGTCAACAAAATATTTAGTTTATACGGCACTAATGACAGCAATTATTGCAATATTAGGCTTTATACCTGCCATACCGCTGCCTATTATGCCTGTACCAATTGTGCTACAAAATATTGGTATATTTTTAGCTGCTATTTTATTAGGACGTAAATATGGGACATTAAGTATTATTGTATTGCTATTGTTAGTGGCTACGGGTCTTCCGTTACTATCAGGCGGTCGAGGCGGTATCGGTGTGTTTGCTGGACCATCAGCAGGCTTTTTATTTATGTACCCAGTCATTACATACCTTATTGGACTTGTAAGAGACTTATATTTTAAAAAAATTAATTTTGTTGTATTATTAATTACAACTATAGTGATAGGCGTAGTTTTATTAGATATTGGAGGTACGCTGTTAATGGGAATTATGACGAACATACCAATGTCTAAATCTGTGTTGCTTTCTTTTGTATTTATGCCAGCAGATATTATTAAAGCTGTGATAGCTAGTTTTATAGGTAATATCATGTTAAATCATAGTCAATTTAAGCAACTACTTAAGTAATTATTATGAGTAAGGGGGCAAGGTAGTTATGAATATATCTTTAAATGATATTTTTCAACCCGGTGATATTTATGATAATGATTGGTATAAATCAATTTATTTAACGCCAACTACCCCTTTAGTATTTGATGCTAATAAGTGGGTATATAAACAAATGCCTTCGATTTACCAGTGGAAAATGGATATTGCTACACAGACACATATGCATAAACAGCAAAATTCTAATCATTTAACTTTTACTTTTCCTGAAAATGTTGAATTGGATCAACAATGGATAGCATTGATTAACAATGAACAATTTGAATTGGGGTTAATGGAGTTATATGCGATTGAGCCACAACAATTTAAAGGTCATGCAGATGACGAAGTGAAAGTGGCATTTGTAGATGAAACAACGCTAGAGGATTATATTAGTGTTTATAGGCAATTCGCAGCACCATATGGTGAAGGCTACGTTGAAGAAAGCACGCGGATGATTAAAAATCACTTTAATGATGATGCCAAGACGCGTCTTATCGCTTACAAACATGGGCAACCAGCTGGTATATTAGATTTGATTGTGACAGAAGATACAGTGGAAATCGACGGCTTTGGTGTATTAGAATGTTACCAAAGACAAGGTGTTGGTAGCGTTATGCAAAGCATTGTAGCAAAGTTAGCTAACCGAAGACCAATCATTTTGATTGCTGATGGAGAAGATAGTGCAAAAGATATGTATGTTAAACAAGGCTATGTATACATAAGCTTTTGTTATCATATTGTAAAAGAACATATTTAAGAGAAGTCGAAAAACACAGTTTATATCATTGTTGAAGATGCGTCGCTTGGTATGTAAAAGTATCAATCTTCGTGCGCTTTTCTCAGTTCCGGTAGTTTCAGCGGGATAACGAAATCATTTAAAAAATGAAATCGTTGTCCCGCTTTTTAATTAGTTTTTGTTGCAGTAATACGCTCTGGATGACTGTAAACATTAAAGTTGCCATCACGAATAAAACCAATTGCAGTAATATTTAAATCTTGGGCGAGCGATACTGCTAATGTGGTTGGAGCAGATTTAGATAAAATAACGCCAACGCCAATCTTAGCAGCTTTAATAAGTATTTCAGAAGATATACGACCACTAAATATGAGCACTTTATCACGGATAGGTATATGGTGCTGAATGCAATAACCATAAAGTTTATCTAGTGCATTATGTCTACCAATATCTTGTCTATGTTCGAAAAAAGCTTCACCATCACTAATAGCAGCATTATGAAGACCGCCGGTTTGTTTGAAAATTTTACTTGCACTTTGTAAACGTGTCATCATATTGAGTACTTGAGACGGGATTAAAGTGATTTTTGACATAGATGTTTTAGCTATTGCCGCATCATTTTGAAAATAAAATTCACGACTTTTACCACAACACGAGGCAATCATCCGCTTAGTTGAGTATTCAAAACGTTCATTGAGTGATTTAGTTAATTCAACATGAGCGAACCCTTTACTATCGTCTATTTGAATTGATTTTAAATCATCATTTTTTAAAATAGCACCTTCTGATGCTAAAAATCCTAGGACCAGTTCTTCCATATGATTTGGACTACAAATGACCGTAGCAAATTCTTCTCCGTTGACCATGATGGTTAATGGGAATTCTGTGACATAATGGTCAGTCGTCTCTATAAGATTACCATTTTCATATCGTACAATATGCTGATTTGTTAAAACGTCTTCATTCATATTATTCATCCCCCAATTCATATTCACTTATTTATTTTAGCGCATTTCGAGTTGCAAAAAAAATAAACAGTTTCAATATGCGTAGGACATAAAATATTTTAAAAGGCGACAATATCCCGTAAAGATGAACATGTTTTTTATTCCATTTTTTTGTTCCTAGTAATCTTGATAACACCTGTTAATAAAATATTTTAAAAGAAGCCTAATTTGTACTACTCTGAACTAATTTAACTACAATAAATATATTTGCTATATAGGATGCATAGAAGTAAACTTATAGTAAACAAATATAAAGAGGTGAAAAGCTAAATGGCTAGCATCAGAGACATTGCGCGCGAAGCGGAAGTGAGCCCTGGCACAGTATCACGTGTATTAAATAACGATCCTACATTATCTGTAGCAGAAAAAACACGACGAAGAATTCATGAAACCGCTGAAAATTTACAATATAAAAAAATGGAAAGAAAAAATAAAAGTATTCAAATTATTACTTATGCTTCACGTGCAAAAGAAATGTCTGATCCATATTACAGAGAAATTAGGTTAGCAATTGAAGCGGAGGTTAAACGATTAAATTTATCGTTAAGGAGAACGCTACGTATTGATGGGGAACATGATGATATAGATATAACTAAAATAGCGAAAGCAGGAGCTATTATTGTGGTAGGGAACTTTTCGTCCGAATCAATTTTAGAACTACAGAAATATAACCATAACATTGTGGTCATTAATAACCCTAATACGCCTAAATCTATAGACGCAGTATATTCAGATTTATATGATTCCATGCTGCAATTATTAAATGATATTGATAACACAGGATTAAATCATATTGTTTATGTAGGTGGCACACACACGATCAAAAACTTGGAAGGTTTGCCAACTTCAAATAATACACAAATTGAAGACGTAAGATTTAAAGCTTTTACGGAATGGTGTAAAAAACGCCAAATAATAAGTGAATCATTGCTTAACGGTTGGAATAAAGAGGACGGTGTAAATGCAGTAAAAGAATTATTGAAAACAAATCATTTACCTCAAGTGTTTATTGCTGGTAACGACATGGTTGCAATCGGCATATTACAGCAACTACAAGCAGAAAAAATCACTTTACCAGATGACGTTAAATTGATTAGTTTTAATGATTTGGAAATTATTCAATATGCAGTTCCTTCTATCAGCAGCGTACATATACCTATAGATGAGTACGGAAGAATCGCAGTAAGAATGGCAGAAGAAAGAATAAATAATACAAGACAAATTGCTATTCATGTCATTGCAGAAGCACAATTAAAAGAACGTGCTACATTTAAAGTAAAAAACAAAGCACATTGACAAAACATTTAGTAAACAAGTAAACTTTATTTAAGTTTACTACCATAAATTGTATTTTTTATATCGTCTTTAAAAAGGAGTGGGATTATTATGATAGAAGCAATGCGCAATAAGTTTAAAGATTTATTTGATGTGCAAGCTGAAGTAAGTGCGTTTGCACCTGGGCGTATTAATTTAATTGGTGAACACACAGATTATAACGGAGGGTATGTGTTCCCAGCAGCAATTGAATTAGGGACATACGGTTTAGCTGCTAGACGAAACGATAAATTGATTCGTCTATATTCTAATAATTTTGAAAATATTGGCATGATAACTTTAGATTTAGATAACTTGGTTTTTGAGAAGGACGATGACTGGGCAAACTACCCTAAAGGGGTCATAAAATATTTAAAAGAATCTTTTCCTGGTATAAACCAAGGCTTTGATATCTTGGTGGAGGGGAATATACCGAATGGTGCAAGTCTTTCGTCATCAGCCTCTATTGAACTATTAACAGGCTGGTTGATAAAAGCATTATTTAATTTGGATTTAGAGCGACTAGAACTTATTAAAATAGGACAACGTACAGAAAATCATTTTATGGGTGTTAACTCTGGTATTATGGATCAATTTATTATTGGAATGGGTAAATCAGAACATGCTATTTTATTAGATACAGCAACATTAGAATATGATTTTGTTCCCGCCAAATTTGGTGATTATGTCATATCAATTATGAATACAAATAAACGACGTTCATTAACTGAAAGTAAATATAATGAACGTAGAAGTGAGTGCGAATCTGCATTGGCATCATTACAGCAAGAACTAAATATTCAGTCTTTAGGTGAGTTAACAATGGATCAATTTGAAATGTATCAAATGCTGATTAAGGATGAAGTACAACGGCGAAGAGCGAGACATGCTGTTTCAGAGAATGAACGTACTAAACTTGCACATCAAGCATTATCCGACAACGACTTTGAAAAATTTGGTCAGTTATTAAATGATTCACATACATCATTGAAAAACGATTATGAAGTAACAGGCATGGAACTCGATACGCTAGCTGAAACAGCACAACAAGTTGAAGGCGTGTTAGGAGCAAGAATGACTGGTGCAGGTTTTGCAGGATGTGCGATTGCGTTAGTACACAAAAAACAAATCAAAGCATTAGAAGATGAAGTTTCCAAAAAATACTTGGCAAAAATAGGTTATGAACCATCATTTTATCATGTAGGTATCAGTGATGGCGTTAAAACTATATAAACACAAAATATAAATTAGAAAGGATTTTTTTATGTCTGTATTAGTATTAGGTGGCGCAGGTTACATTGGAAGTCATGCAGTAGATCAGTTAATCAATCGAGGTTACGATGTTGTAGTTGTAGATAACTTGGGAACTGGTCATAGAGCAGCTGTGCATAATGAGGCAAAATTTTATGAGGGCGATATACGTGATAAGGCATTCTTAGAAAGTGTATTTGGAAACGAAGATATTGAAGGCGTTTTTCATTTCTGTGCTTATTCATTAGTTGGAGAATCTGTTGGAAAACCACTAGCATATTTTAATAATAATGTTTATGGTTTGCAGGTGCTATTAGAAGTAATGTACGACCATCATGTAGCACATATTGTTTTCTCATCAACAGCAGCTGTCTACGGAGAACCAGATGCTGTACCAATTACAGAAGACGATTCTAAAACACCTACGAGCCCTTATGGCGAAAGTAAATTAATGATGGAAAAAATGATGCACTGGAGCCACGAAGCTTATGGTGTTAATTATGCAGCATTACGTTATTTTAATGTGGCAGGTGCAAAAGAAAATGGCGTGATCGGTGAAGATCATAGACCAGAAACACACTTAATCCCAATCGTATTGCAAGTTGCACTGGGTCAAAGAGAAGAACTGACGATTTTCGGCGATGATTATGATACAGAAGATGGATCTTGTATACGCGATTACTTACATGTTGTAGACTTAATTGACGCGCATATTTTAGCATTTCAACATTTGAAAAATGGCGGAAAATCTGGAGCTTTTAATTTAGGAAGTAGCCAAGGTTATTCTGTATTTGAAATTTTAGAAGCTGCAAGAAAAGTAACAAATAAACCAATCAACGCTGTTGTTGGGGAAAGAAGAGCAGGCGATCCAAGTAAACTTGTTGCATCAAGTAATAAAGCGCAACAAATATTGGGTTGGAAACCTAAACATGACGATATTCACGATATTATCGGTTCAGCGTGGCAATGGCATGAAAAACATCCAAACGGATATCAGGAGGTATAATGCATGTTATTGAATCAACATTCTGTGCAGTTATTTGTTTCATATGCTACCACATATGGTGATTATGAAAAGGAAGATGCCATTTATATTCAAAACAGGTTGATCAGTATTTTAAATGCATCTGGTATAGACGACACAGCGTCACCTAAATTTAGCCCAAACGCTACAGCCAATGCTATTGCGCAAGACTGGATTCAAGAAGCAATAAAAGCAAACTGTATTGATGACGCATTGTATAATAAAGAAATTATTGAGGCTCAGATTTTAGATTTAATTACACCGCGACCATCTGTGGTTAACGATCAATTTAATGAATTGTACAAGCGAAACGCAAAAGAAGCTACCGATTATTTTTATAATATTACGAAACGTAATCATTACGTAAAAGAAGATGCTATAGCAAATAACATCCATTTTGACGTATCAAATGAGTATGGCGATCTTGAAATAACTATTAATCTATCTAAACCCGAAAAAGATGCAAAGCAAATCGCTAAAGCTAAAGAGGCGCCTTCAACAGACTATCCTAAATGTGCATTATGTTTAGAAAATGAAGGATTTAAAGGCTCTGTTTTGCAAGCAGCAAGAACAAATCATCGTATAGTGAGACTGAATTTAGGAGATGAGCAATGGGGATTTCAATATTCACCTTATGCTTATTTTAAAGAGCATAGTATCGTTCTATCAAAAGAGCATGTGCCAATGAATATTGATAAACAAACATTTGTGCAATTATTGGATTTTGTAGACAAATTTCCACATTATTTTATTGGTTCTAACGCGGACATACCGTTAGTTGGTGGGTCGATTCTTACGCATAACCATTATCAATCTGGCAGACATACCTTTCCGATGGATAATGCTAAAGAACTTCAAAACTTTAAATTGGTACAGTTTACAAACGTAGAAGCATCTACATTACATTGGCCAATGAGTGTGATACGCCTCAAAAGTACTAATAAAGAAAACTTAATAGAAGCAGCAGAATGTATTAGGCTCGCATGGAATAATTATTCAGATGAAAGTGTAGCAATCAGAGCATATAGTGATGAAGGTGACCGTCACCATACTGTCACACCTATTGCACGTTTTAGACATGGTCAGTATGAACTGGATGTTGTTTTAAGGGACAACCAGACATCAGAAACTTACCCTGATGGCATATTCCATCCTCATAAAGATGTACAACATATAAAAAAAGAGAATATCGGACTGATAGAAGTCATGGGTACAGCTATTCTACCTGGACGATTGAAAACAGAACTGCAAGAAGTTAAGGCTTTTTTATTAGGAAATCATCAGCAATCATTAGGCGCGCACCAGACATGGGCTGAAGAAATGAAAGCAAACTATGATATTAATGAAAAAAATGTCGATGAAATCATCGAAAAAGAAGTTGGACATAAATTCAAACGTGTACTAGAAGATGCAGGCGTATTTAAAAATACGTCACAGGGTCAAGAGGCGTTTGAGCGTTTTATTGAAACTTTATAATAATAAATAATCATATAAAGAGCGATACAAGGTAATTTCTACTTACGTATCTGCTCTTTTTTTTTGAAATGAATAAGCATATAATTAAAAGAAATAGGAGGAGATTAAATGCAAATAAAAGGTAAATATATCATTTTTGCATGTATTATGATGTGTCTCATGATAGCAGGATGTTCCAATACTGAAGGTAATCATGATGAACAAAAATCTAATAGCAACGATGCCAAACACGAACTACATATTGCAGCCGCAGCTAGTTTGACGGATGCAACTAAAGATTTAGAAAAAGCGTTCAAAAAAGAGCATAAAGATGCACATATTACATTTAATTATGGTGGATCAGGTGCTTTAAGACAACAAATAGAAAAGGGGGCGCCTGTTGATGTTTTTATGTCTGCGAATACAAAAGATGTTGATGCTTTAGGAGAAAAAGCTCAAAATAAATATCAATATGCCAAAAATACTTTAGTATTAATTGGCGCTGAAGATAGCGACTATCAAAGCGTGAAAGATTTAAAAGATGATGATAAGTTAGCTATTGGTGAAGTTAAGTCAGTTCCTGCAGGGAAATATGCTGAGCAATATTTAAAAGATAATCAACTTTTTAATGATGTAAAACCGCATTTAGTTTTTGCAAAAGACGTGCGACAAGTATTGAATTATGTAGAAAAAGGCAATGCTCAATTAGGGTATGTTTATAAAACAGATTTATACCAAAGTCAGCAAAATGGAAAAAGTAAAGTGAAAGAAATTGAAACTGCAAACCTAAAAAATCCAATTACATATAAATCAGCTACAACTTCAGATAAAAACTTAGCTAAAGAATGGGTTAAGTTCTTAAAAACAGACGAAGCAAAAGAAATTTTAAAAAAATATAAATTCAATGCTTAGGAGGTCTTATAAATGCCAGATGTCACACCATTTTGGATATCGTTAAGAGTAGCAATTATTAGTACGATCATCGTTACAATTTTAGGTATTGTTATATCAAGATGGTTGTATAAACGTCATGGTTTTATTGCTAGATTACTAGAAAGTATGATTGTTTTACCCATTGTTTTACCTCCGACAGTTATGGGATTTATCTTATTAATAGTGTTTTCTCCACGAAGTATAATTGGTTCATTTTTTACGGATATATTACATTTGCCAGTCGTATTTACATTAACTGGAGCAGTGTTAGCGTCGATTATCGTTAGTTTCCCATTAATGTATCAGCATACTGTACAAGGCTTCCGGAGTATTGATAACAAGATGTTGAATACGGCTAGAACAATGGGGGCAAGTGAGCGTAAAATATTTTTTGAAATTATTCTTCCATTGTCTAAAAGACCTATATTATCAGGCATCATGATGAGTTTTGCGCGTGCAATAGGTGAATTTGGTGCTACGTTAATGGTGGCGGGATATATTCCTAATAAGACTAATACATTACCATTAGAGATATATTTCTTAGTGGAACAAGGAAAAGAGAATCAAGCATGGCTCTGGGTATTAGTGTTGGTAGCATTTGCTGTAACTGTAATCGGTACAATTAATGTGTTAAATAAAGATGTTTATCGAGAGGTGCGTTAATGTTAACAATAGATTTAAAGCATTTACTAAATCAAACACAACTCCGAATTAAAATTGAAGATGCTGAACCTAAAATTTATGCAATTAAGGGCCCTTCAGGCATCGGTAAAACGACAATATTAAATATGCTAGCAGGTTTACGAAAACCAGATCAAGCCCTAATAAGCATAAATAATCATACTCTGACAGACACAATCAATCATATTGATGTAAAAATTCAAAATCGTAATATAGGTTATCTATTTCAAGATTATCAGTTATTTCCGCATATGAACGTCTTTCAAAATATTACATTTATGGCAGGACCTTCTGATCATATTGATACTTTAATTACTCAATTAAATATTGAACATTTGAAAACTAAATTTCCAATTCGGCTCTCGGGCGGCGAAT
Source organism: Staphylococcus sp. GDY8P131P (assembly GCF_017891975.1). NCBI lineage: Bacteria > Bacillati > Bacillota > Bacilli > Caryophanales > Staphylococcaceae > Staphylococcus > Staphylococcus sp. GDY8P131P. Next base: position 73,274 of record NZ_JAESKF010000007.1, on the reverse strand, counting down.
CTCAACGTGTAGCGTTAGCTAGAACACTAAGTACTAAACCAGATTTAATATTATTAGACGAGCCATTTTCTAGTTTAGATGATACGACTAAAGAAGAGAGTATTTCACTCGTTAAACGCATTTTTAAGTTATGGCAAATTCCAATCATTTTTGTTACGCATTCTAATTATGAAGCAGCACGGCTAGCACATGAAGTTATCAATATCGAGTGATATTATAGTGTGAAGTTTAAAAGTTTAAAATGATATTATGTATAAAAATTGGAAATAAATGGTATGTGAAGCCATGTCTATAAATAACTTTTAAAATATAGCTTCTATTTAAAAAGGTGGGAATTAAAATCAAATCTAAATTTGGTTTTGTTTCTGCTCTTTTTAGATTAGAAGTTTGAATATTGGTGTGATAAGTGTATATAATAAGCATAATTTTATAGCAAGGAGACCTTTTATAATGATTGTAGAATTTTTAGGAACTGCGGGAGGCGTGCCTTCACTTTTTGATTCAGTTTCACAACATAAAGATGCGCCTATACGAACCGGTCCTGGTCTTTTTATTCACGATTTGAAACTTTTAATTGATAGTTCAGAAGATATATTTTATCAGTTAAGACAAGCAAAAATAGCCGATATTAAATATGGTATATATTCACATTGGCATCCAGATCATACAATGGGTCTTAGAATTTGGGAAACACTTAATTTTGATTTTGTGAACACAATACCCCAATCGAAAGTCACAACAATATATTTAACATCGCAAGAAGTAGAAGATTTTAAAACATATTTGGGGCATTGGAATCATTTGTTGTATTTACAACAAATAGGGGTTGTTGAATTAAAAATTGTAAGTAATAATGCAAAGATTACGATTAAAGATACAACGATTGAATGGATTCAATTATCAGAAAAAATTGCTTTTGGTTTTTATATAACTACACCTACCAAACGACTACTCATAATCCCAGATGAAATCAAAGGTTTTCAACCGATTAATAAAGTAAAGGATGTAGATGTAGCTATCTTACCTTTTGGTAGTAATGAAGTAAACCCTGTTACAAAAGAGCGAATTCATGAGGAAGGTATGTTAAGTACATTAGGCGAAGCTACGTTTGAAGAATGTGTGGAAATTGCTAAAAACATCAACGCTAAACATACATATTTCACGCATATTGAAGCAACAGAAAGTTTAACTCAATTACAAGCGAAAGCATTAGAACGACAGTTAAGCGAAGCGGGGATCTCATCGACAATTGCTTATGACAGTTTGAAAATTAAAGTTTGAAGTGATAACAGTGAAAATGATTAAGCATAAACCAGCATTTAATCTTTCTAATCAGACACCGTTGTAATTCTAAGAAAGATCAGATTGGGCAAACAAATACAATCATTTAAATACTTGTAGAAGCACTACTAATCTACATAATATTTTAATAACTAAGTACTGGTGCTAGTTTATGATTGCATTAGAGACACATTAATCTATTTTAATTTAAACATAGGGAATACGCTCGTTTTTCGAATAATGCACTCAAACCGTTGTTACAAAGTAATCCAAGATTTATAATAGAAATAACGACGCAAAGTGAGGGATGTCATCGTGAATGAAGCACGTTATTCAAGACAGATGTTATTTAAACATATAGGTTCTAATGGGCAAGAAAAAATTATGAATGCGCATGTATTAATTGTGGGGATGGGTGCTCTAGGTACACATCTTGCTGAAGGTTTAGCGAGAGCTGGTGTAGGTGAGTTAACGATAGTAGATAGAGACTATATTGAATATAGTAATTTGCAACGACAAACAATGTTTACAGAAATGGATGCACAAGAGCGCTTACCTAAAGTAATTGCTGCCGAGCGTAATTTAATGGCGATACGTCAAGATTTGAAGTTAAATCCATATATTGAACATGTAGATAGACTATTTTTAGAAACATATGCTCAAGATGTACAACTTATTTTAGACGCAACGGATAATTTTGAAACAAGACAATTGGTTAATGATTTTGCTTATAAAGCGACTATTCCTTGGATTTATGGTGGTGTGGTACAGAGCACTTATGTAGAATCTACATTTATACCTGATAAAACGCCTTGTTTCAATTGTCTAATGCCACAATTACCAGTCATTAATATGACTTGCGATACTGTCGGGGTCATCCAACCTGCAGTTACTATGACAACAAGTTTGCAATTACGAGATGCGCTAAAGATATTGATTGGTGAAGCAACCACGCCAAAATTGACGTACGGAGATATTTGGGAAGGTACGCATTTTACATTTGGCTTTAGTAAACTTTATAATGCATCATGTCCAACTTGTGGCTCCCAGCCTACCTACCCACACCTCAATGCGACTGAAAGACAGTTTGCAAGTTTATGTGGGAGAGATACAGTACAGTATGAGAATTCAGATATTTCCCAGGAAATGTTGGAAACGTTTTTAATACACCAAGCTATACCTTATAAACGTAATCCATATATGTTACATTTTGAATATAAAAAGCACAGAATTGTTAGCTTTAAAGGTGGTAGAATGTTGATTCACGGTATGACCAAACCACAACAAGCTATTAACTTAATTAATCAATTATTTGGGTAGAGGTGAGGCATTATGCATACTAATGTAAAGCTAGATAGAGATATTAAATGCGCTGTGTTAACGGTTTCTGATACAAGAGATTATGAAACAGATAAAGGTGGTAGATTAGTTATAGAGCTACTATCTTCTTTAAACGTTACTATTTCAAAAGCGCATTATAAAATTGTGGAAGATGAACAAACAGCTATCATCCAACAAATAGAGCGTTGGTTATTAGAAGATATTGATGTTGTGATTACTACAGGTGGTACTGGTATCGCACAACGAGATGTTACGATTGAAGCGGTCTCAAGTTTGATCACAAAAGAAATAGAAGGTTTCGGAGAATTGTTTAGATACCTTAGCTACACCGAAGATGTAGGTACGCGTGCCTTGTTGTCTCGTGCGATTGCAGGCACTGTGAATGACAAATTAATTTTTAGTATACCTGGCTCTACTGGTGCCGTAAAATTAGCTTTAAACAAACTAATCAAACCAGAATTAAACCATTTAGTACAAGAAATTACTAAATAAAATAGGGCGGGACATGGAGCATCATTATAAAATGCTTTCATTGTCTCGCCCCGGCAATCATAAAACCATGACTAGAGAAAGTGTTTAATATAAGCTTGCTTTTGTTTCTGTCATCTTCTAGTGGCCGTACTATATTTGAGATGAAGTTATCTTTGATGTCTCGAATGCTATTTTTATATAATATGAGATGCTAATGATTATCTTTTATAATCACCTGATTTGCCACCAGTTTTAGAAAGAAGATAAGTTTCGCCGATGACCATTCCTTTATCTAAAGCTTTTGTCATATCATATACAGTAAGCGCCACAGCTGAAGCTGCCGTAAGTGCTTCCATTTCCACACCAGTCTTTCCAGTAGTAGACACGGTAGCCTGGATATTGAGTGTGTAAGTTTGTTTGTTTGCTTGCCAGTCAAAAGTGACATCAATGCCAGTTAGAGGTAGTGGATGACACATCGGTATAATATCTGAAGTATTTTTAGCCGCCATAATACCAGCGATTTGAGCGGTGTTGAGTACATTGCCTTTTTGGTTCGTATGATCAACGATTTGTTGATAAATATCTGAATTTACAGTAATGCTTGAGTGCGCAATAGCAGAACGTTTTGTTATATTTTTATCAGAAACGTCTACCATTTTTGCATTACCTTGTTCATTAATATGTGTGAATTCAGTCAAAATATCCCTCCTAATCGAGTTCTAGTATATCACGAAATTATTAATTATAAGGAGTAGATTGTGATGTCTGTTGAGAAAAGAAACCCAATTCCAGTGAGTGAAGCCATTAAACGTGTGGTTAATCAAGCTATTTTTATGGATGTAAAAACATTAGCTTTAGAGGACAGCTTAAATCACATTTTAGCTGAAGATATTGTGGCTACACATGAGATACCAAGATTTCATAAATCGCCGTACGATGGTTTTGCGTTAAGAAGTATTGATACAGAAGGCGCAAGTGGTGATAATCGGATTACATTCCAAGTTATTGATCACATAGGTGCAGGTTCGGTTTCAAATAAAAAAGTTGGTGAGTTTGAAGCAGTGCGTATTATGACAGGTGCAGAAATACCTAAAGGCGCTGACGCAATTGTGATGCTTGAGCAAACGATAGAAGGTAATCAGGAGTTTTCAATAAGGAAATCGTTTAACGTAAATGAGAATGTTTCATTAAAAGGTGAAGAAACACAAGTCGGAGATGTAGTGTTAGAAAAAGGGCAACAGATTAATCCAGGCGCTATAGCTGTTTTAGCGACATATGGTTATACACAAGTCCCAGTTTATGAAAAACCTAGCGTCGCCATTATTGCGACCGGTAGTGAATTGTTAGATGTCAGTGATGCGTTAGAACCTGGAAAAATTCGAAATTCCAATGGACCAATGATAACAGCATTGGCGAAAAAACATGAATTAAAGGTTAACACTTATAAAATTCAGCAAGATGATTTAAACAGTAATATCGAAGTTGTAAGTCAAGCATTGGCTAATCATGACATTGTGGTTACAACTGGAGGTGTTTCTGTAGGAGACTTTGATTATTTGCCACAGATTTATGAAGCTATCAATGCTGAAGTATTGTTTAATAAGATTGCAATGAGACCGGGAAGTGTAACGACAGTAGCAGTTGCTAATGGTAAATATTTATTTGGTTTATCTGGCAATCCTTCTGCTTGTTTCACTGGTTTTGAATTATACGTTAAACCTGCAATACAACATATGATGGGTGCTAAAGCTATTTATCCGCAAATCGTCCAAGCGACACTCATGGAAGACTTTAAAAAACCCAACCCATTCACGAGATTTATTCGAGCAACAGTTACTTTTAACGGTAAAGAAATGACCGTCAGACCTTCAGGATTCAACAAATCTGGTGCGGTTGTAGCTATTGCCCACAGTAACGCGATGATTATGTTGCCAAGTGGTACAAGAGGCTACCAAAAAGGGCATACTGTGAATGTGATTTTAACTGAATCTCAAGCTTATGAATTGGATAGTACATTATGATCTTGCAAATTGTAGGTTATAAAAATTCAGGGAAAACAACACTCATGACTTATGCGGTTGAAATATTAAAATCTCATGGTATGCGTGTGGCAACCATAAAACATCACGGTGGCAAGGACAAAGGGCATTCTGATATTGCATTGCAAACAAATACAGTTGATCATATGAGACATTTTAACGCTGGCGCAGATCAAAGTATTGTACAGGGGCATCATTTTCAGCAAACTGTGACGCGTTACGAAAATCAAAGGCTTGATGAAATTATAGCCAAATCTGTTACAATAGATAATGATATCGTTATAGTAGAAGGTTTTAAAGAAGCAAAATACAGTAAAGTAGTTGTATATCGTGATGATATTGATTATAAATACTTAAGTGAATTATCAAATATTAAGTACGACATTAATATAGAACAGCCATTAGCGATGCAAAAATTTGAGCAGTGGTTATTATCTTTTGTTAACGTAAAAGGAATGGATTAAATGAAGCAATTTGAAGTCACAAACGTGCCTATACAAACAGAGCAATATCGTCAATATGTACTCAATGAACATCAAGGCGCAGTGGTTATTTTTACTGGGCATGTACGAGAATGGACTAAAGGAGTTAAGACCGAGTATCTAGAATATGAAGCTTATATCCCTATGGCTGAAAAAAAATTGGCTCAAATAGGTGATGAGATTTCACGAAAATGGCCTGGTACACAAACTGCTATAGTCCACAGGATTGGACCGTTAGCAATATCAGATATTGCAGTCCTGATAAGTGTTTCTTCCCCACATCGTAAAGACGCCTATCAAGCAAATGAATATGCAATTGAAAGAATTAAAGAAGTAGTGCCGATTTGGAAAAAAGAAATTTGGGAAGATGGCGCTGAATGGCAAGGTCACCAACGTGGTTACCATGAGGATGCAATGGGAGGGGATAAGATATGAAAGTGTTGTATTTTGCAGAAATAAAAGAGATTTTAGCAAAAACATCAGAAGATATTGATTTGAGTTATGATATTACTGTAGATGAGTTTTTGACAGATTTATTTAAACGTTATCCTGGTATCAGTGATAAACAATTTCAAGTAGCGGTCAATGAGGAATTTGTCAAAGGCGATGACATAGTACAGCCTAATGACACTATCGCGTTGATACCACCAGTTAGTGGAGGTTAATAAGAAAATGAAAGCGATTATACTTGCCGGAGGACAATCAGAGAGATTCGGTAAACCAAAAGCTTTTGCACAAATTAATTCGCAGATGTTTTATAAGCGAATTATAGAAGTGTTAGAAGGAACAAACTTGTTCAATGAAATTATTATAAGCACCAATGAAACATTAGCACCACAATTTGATTATCCTAATATTGCTATTGATGATGCTGAAAACAAAGATAAAGGTCCAATGGCTGGTATTTATTCAGTGATGCGACAACATACAGATGAAACACTTTTCTTTGTAATATCTGTAGATACACCCATGATTACACAAAAAGCAATAAGTAAATTGTATCAATTTATGATTGAACATTTGATTGAAGATCAACTCAATATTGCCGGTTTCCAAGAAAAGGGTATGCCAATCCCTACGATGGCATTTTATAGTCCACAGACACTGCCTACTATAGAAACAGCTTTGGATTCAGGTGATTATAGCCTTAAAAATGTCTATTCTAAAGTTAAAAGTGATTGGTTAGATGTACATGAAATAGATTCATCTAATTATTGGTACAAAAATATAAATTATCAACAAGATTTAGAAGATTTACACCATGACATTATGAATAGCTAAGGGGGCTTATATTATGGTAGAACAAATAACTGATAAACTTGGCCGTCCAATTCGAGATTTAAGATTGTCAGTTACAGATCGTTGCAATTTCCGCTGTGATTATTGCATGCCGAAAGAAATTTTCGGTGATGATTTTGTTTTCTTACCTAAAGACGAATTACTCACGTTTGATGAAATGGTGCGTATCGCTAAAGTTTATACACGATTAGGTGTTAAAAAAATCCGGATTACAGGTGGAGAACCTTTATTAAGAAGAGATTTATATAAATTAATATATGAGTTAAATCAATTGGAAGGTATAGAAGATATAGGTTTAACCACAAATGGTTTGTTATTAAAAAAACATGGTCAAAATTTATATGATGCAGGTTTACGACGTATTAATGTAAGTCTAGATGCGATTGACGATAAAGTATTCCAAGCTATAAACAACCGAAATATTAAGGCTTCTACGATTTTGCAACAAATAGATTATGCTGTTTCAATAGGATTTCATGTGAAAGTGAATGTTGTTGTTCAAAAAGGCGTGAACGACGACCAAATTTTGCCTATGATACAATATTTTAAAGATAAAGATATTGAAATACGTTTTATTGAATTTATGGATGTCGGAAATGATAATGGTTGGGACTTTAGTAAAGTAGTTACAAAAGATGAAATGTTAAATATGATTGAGTCCGCATTTGATATTGAACCTGTTGAGCCTAAGTATTTTGGCGAAGTTGCAAAATACTATCGTCATAAAGATAATGGCGCTAAATTTGGGCTTATTACAAGTGTATCTGAATCTTTCTGTTCTACATGTACACGTGCAAGGTTATCATCTGATGGTAAGTTTTATGGTTGCCTTTTTAGTACGGTAGATGGATTTAATGTAAAATCGTTTATGCGTTCTGGAGTGTCAGATGACGCACTGTTTGAACAGTTTAAAGCGCTATGGAACATTAGAGATGATAGATATTCAGATGAGCGTACGGCACAAACTGTGGCCAATAGAAAACGTAAAAAAATAAATATGAATTATATTGGTGGCTAATAACAATCAAAGCACATCTAGTTATCGAATGGAAACAACCAGTTTTTGATAATAATAGTTAATAAAAATATTCATACAAAGCGTTAAAACCAAGGTAGATGAGTGTGTCTTTTACAAAGATGTGTGAAGCTATTAATTCTAATTATGAGCTTAATAGGAGTAGGAGAGAAATCAAATTTTGAATGTTGATTTTTCCCTGCTCTTTTTTTATTATCATTTTAAATCATGTTTTATGTAAAATAAGTTCAAAAGTGAGGAATGATAGATTTGCAAGATAATGTATTATACATAAGTAATTTTTTAATGATTAAAGATAACGAACAATAGAAAATGATTACTATAATCATATGTAACTATATAAATATTTTCCAATAGTAAAATTTATTTATCTGTTTCTTTAAAAATAATAGATTTAATGAAGAAAGTGTTATATAATATTTAAAAAGCTTATTCATTATATAAAGCCAATACTAACAATGAGAATAAACCATGAGGAGGCCATATTTATGGAAAGTAAAGCAGCATATTATATTACATCTGAAAGAGCTTTAAGCCAATTGAAGCATTGGTTAAAGTCAGTGCATCGTTTGTCTATTGAAGAATTTGTGGTGTTATTTAAAGTATATGAAGCAAATAAAATTAGTGGAAAAGAATTGAGAGACACGCTACATTTTGAAATGTTATGGGACACGAGTAAAATAGACGTTATTATAAGAAAAATTTATAAAAAAGAATTGATTTCAAAGGTACGTTCAGAAACCGATGAAAGGCAAGTATTTTACTATTATACAGAAGCACAAGCGAAGCAAATTGATGATATTATTAAGGAAATAGAAAATATAAAAGTTGCTTAACAGGCAAATTAAAAGTCAAAGGCTTACCATCTACATTTAATTGAGACTAACCAAGTGCTATAAAGGCATTTGCATTTTGATATTTAAAATGATTTATTTATAAAGCAATATAAAATGTTGGTTGTATGTTTTTTTGAAACCGTAGAATATGATGAATGCAAACTCAAGCATGACATACGTTTTGTGGTCATAAAAACTACCGATAAGAATACCCCCTCGAAGTAACCATTGAAAAATGAAAAATTTGAGGGGGTATTTATATATAAAATATCATTTAAGTACACTGTGAACTCTTTGTAATTTATCGTTTATATCAAATATTAAAATGCACTAGTGTGTTTTACTTTTTTACCGTGCACAAAGTAATAAATAACACCTGTAATCAATACTAAAACTGCCATAATAGCGTATAGCTGTGCGAATGATACAGCAGAAGTTACGAAACCTAATACATACGGGCCAAATCCAAGACCCAAGTCTAAACCGATAAAATAAGTTGATGTCGCAATACCATATTTTGCTGGTGGAGATACTTTGATTGCGATTGCTTGCATACATGATGAAATGTTCCCGTAGCCTGCCCCCAAGAATAATCCTGCAAGTATAAGTAACCAACTATTATTTGTGATACTTAATGTTAGGAATGTAAGGATTAAAAAGATGAATGCTGGATAAGCTACAACATTTTCATTTTTATCGTCCATCATTCTTCCAGCTACTGGTCGTGTAACTAAAGAAGCAATAGCATAGAAAATAAAGAAATAACTAGAAATTGTAACTAAATTAATTTCTTGAGCAAAGAATTGTAAAAATGTCAGTATAGATGAATAAGATAATCCTGCAAGTAGCATAATAATAGCAACTGGCAGCGCTTCTTTTGCAATATAATGATTGATATCAAATTTCTTATTCTTAGCATTTTGGGGCATAGCAACTTCACTTGTTAAATCGATATTCAATTTAATAAAGAATGAAATAATAAAACTTACGATACCACATAATAAGCATAGTAAAAATAATAATTGAATAGGAAATGTATTGATAAGTAGAAGACCGAAGAATGGGCCTATTGCAGCTCCAATAACTAAACTTAATGAGAATAGGCTAATCCCTTCACTTTTTCTTTCTGGTGGCGTGGTATATGCCGCGATTGTTCCAGTAGCAGTTGTCGTAACGCCAGTAGCTATACCATTAACTAATCTTGTAAACATAAGCACTGCTAAAGCGCCTTCGATAAAGTAGAATAATTGAGTGATAATTAATAAGATTAAACCGATGATTAAAATGCGCTTAGGACCGATTTTATTAACATATTTACCTGTAATAAAGCGGCCTATTAATGATCCAATAATGAATAAACCAGATACAAGCCCAGCCATACTATCTGATGCATGGTATTCTGATTTCGTATAACTTGCAATAATAACAATAAGTAAATACATACATAAATAAACTAAAAAGTTTGTAATAAAATTAATGTTAAAACTCTTTGTCCAAATAGGTGACTTCGTCGATGCTGTTTGGTTCATTTTAAAATTCCTCCATTGCTAAAATTTGTTCATGAATAGATTGTAATGATTTGGTAATATGTTCAAGTTCTGACGTTGACAAGCCTGTGTTTTCAATAATTTTGTCTTGCAATTTATCTACACGAGTACTGATATTGTTATACAGTGATTGTCCTTCTTGAGAAAGTGAGAGCCATTTTTCTCGTTTGTCTGTGCCTGATTCAACAGTTAATAAGGATTTTTCAGAAAGTACTTTTAAAATTTTTCTAGCTGTTGGTTTTTCAATTGAGCGTCGTTTTGAAATTTGTACTAGAGTGGTTGGCGCATTGTAACAAATGTCTTTTAATACCAGCCATTGTGCTGGATAGAGTTCAAATTCTTCAAAAATAGGTTGAAAAAGTTTGGTATAAGGTCTATAAATGGCGATAATATTATCAAATACAAATTTATTTTCCATGAATGAGTGCCTCCGAAATAGTTAGCTTAGCTAACTTAATTTTGAACAAATTATATTTTAATCTATTTATGGAGAAAAATCAATACGTATTTTAAAGAAAACGTTTTCGTATAGAAAGATAGGAAAATGTAATATTTTAAATTGAGGTAATGAGTTATAAGAAGTAAACACGTGTACAATTTGTTAAGATAAAGCTAAAGAAGAAATAGGGGGATAAGTCATGAAAGATTTAAAATTAGATCATATTGTTCATTATGTACAACAGTTAGATAATTTCAAATTCCCAGGCCACATATTTACATTACATCAAGGTGGAAAGCACGATAGATTAGGCACGTATAATCGTTTGGCTTATTTAAATAACGCATATATTGAATTATTAGACGTTTATAAACCGGAAACATTACAAAAAATAATTAAGAGTGAAGAAGGACGTGTGTCTTTTCCTTCGAAAATCGTTCAAGACCATTATCAACAAGGTCTAAAAACAATAGCCTTTCAAACACAGGATATATCTAAATTGAAAGAAAATTTAGAGGCCCAAAATATAGAGGTTGTCGGCCCCATAGAGATGGATAGAGAAAATACCAAAGGTGAAAAGACTACATGGAGGCTATTATATATTGCTGATCCTGATTATAGGGTGAAGCCGCCCTTTTTTATCCAATGGGATGAAAGCGTAAAAGAGAGAGAAACAAAGATAGCGCCATTACGACAAGAAGCTTTTACTATAAAAGGTATTGAAATAAACAGTACCGAAAGGAATCACACCGCTGAAAAGTGGAAACAATGGTTTGGAATGGAAGTCGTAAGTCATTCAGAAACCGAGACAACATTAAAATTAAAAAATGATGATGTTGTCTATCGAATATATGATGGGGCATATTCTGGTTACAAAGCAGTGATATTAAAAGACAATAAAACAGCCTCTCCCTACACATTGATTATTAGAGGGCTAAAGTATAAAGTTGAAGCAGATTAATAAATATAGATATATATACTATGCGCAATAACAATAACATGTATCAAAGAAACCATTAGTGTTAAAATAGTTAAGGAAGTTGCCAATTTGTTTTTACCAGATAAAAGTAATAAATAAACAGATAATAAAAATGTAAAAGCAGCTAATATAATCCTCAAACTTAGGTATGAAATACTAAAAGATGTACCAAACGCTTGAATTACAAAAATTAAATTGACTAGGAAAAGTAGTCCTAATATGATGATACGCATAATAATCACCTCATTTCTTTATTTACATTATTATATCAAAGAATAGGAAATGATGTGAAAGAATGCGTGAAGCAATGTATAATAACAAAGTATGTAATGGTAAAAGGAGATATCAGTTTTATGGAAAAGATGAATATCACAAATCAAGCTCATGATGCGTTTGTCAAATCACACTCACAAGGAGATTTGTTACAATTAACACAATGGGCAGAAACAAAAAAATTAACTGGCTGGTACTCGAAACGTATTGCAGTCGGTGAAAATGGCGAAATTTTAGGCGTAGCCCAGTTATTATTTAAAAAAATACCTAAATTGCCATACACACTATGTTATATTTCAAGAGGATTTGTAACTGATTATAGTAATAAGCTTGCGTTAGAAACATTATTAGAATATGCAGTACAAATAGCTAAAGAAGAAAAAGCTTATACAATTAAAATAGACCCAGATGTAGAAGTGGATAAAGGTGCTGACGCACTGAGACATTTAAGAGAATTAGGATTTAAACATAAAGGATTTAAAGCAGGCCTCTCTAAAGACTATATTCAACCAAGAATGACAATGGTAACACCTATTGATAAAAACGACGATGACTTAATTCAAAGTTTTGAAAGAAGAAATCGCTCAAAAGTGAGATTAGCTTTAAAACGCGGCACCAAAGTAGAGCGTTCTGATAGAGAAGGTTTAAAAACATTTGCTGAATTAATGAAAATTACTGGTGAAAGAGATGGCTTTTTAACAAGAGATGTTAGTTATTTTCAAAATATTTATGATGCACTTCATCCTGATGGCGATGCAGAATTATTTTTAGTGAAGTTAGAACCTAAACCAGTACTTAAAGATTTACGCCAAGATTTAGCACAATTAGAAGAAGAAAAAGTGAAATTAACTGAGAAAAAGCAAGATAAAAAAACATTAAATAAAATAAATGACGCCGAAAATAAAATGAAAAAGACACAAGAACTAATTGATGAAATGGAAGCGCTAGAAGACAAGCATCCAGAAGGCATCTATTTATCTGGGGCGTTACTTATGTTTGCAGGAAACAAGTCATATTATCTTTACGGTGCTTCCTCAAATGATTATCGTGATTTCTTACCAAACCATCATATGCAATTTGCGATGATGCAATATGCCAGAGAACATGGCGCGACTACATATGATTTTGGTGGCACAGATAATAATCCAGATAAAGATTCAGACCACTATGGACTATGGACATTTAAGAAAGTGTGGGGCACTTATTTAAGTGAAAAAATTGGGGAATTTGATTATGTTTTAAATAAACCGTTATACCAAGTGATTGAAAACCTTAAACCTAAATTGACGAAAGCGAAAATCAAACTTTCACGTAAATTAAAACGTAATTAATATTAAGAAGAGTATGTTATAAAGATAGACACGTTATAAGGTATTAATATGAAAGTTAAACTTTATAACGTGCATTTTTTATGGGTTTTAAAGTATACATATATTTTAAAAGTTAAAGTGATACAAACAAATGATTGAATAATAAAACAATATACTGACATAAACTGAATTATAATGTAGAGGAGAAAGAAAATATGATCAAAAAACTTTTACAGTTTTCACTGGGAAATAAGTTTGCTATCTTCCTTATGGTCATACTGGTTATATTAGGTGGCGTATATTCAAGTGCTAAAATGAAACTTGAACTATTACCTGACGTAGAACCACCAGTAATTACTGTACAAACGACAATGGCAGGAGCTACGCCTGAAACGATCAAAGATGATATAAGTGATAAGATTGACGACCAAATAAGATCCATGGCAAATGTAAAAAATGTTAATGCTCAATCCATTCAAAATGCTTCTATGGTATCTGTTGAATATGAAAATGGAACGAATATGGATAAAGCTGAAAATGATTTAAAAAAGGAATTGGATAAAATTAACTTCAGTGATGAAGTTGAAGAACCAGAGTTAACGAGAAGTTCCATGAATGCTTTTCCAATTGTAGCCTATTCATTTACCACAGATGATAATAATCTTAAAGATACAACAAGCAAAGTTAATAACCAACTATTGCCTAAATTACAGACAATTGATGGCGTACAAAATGCACAATTGAACGGGCAAACATCACGAGAAGTTTCAATAAAATTTGACCAAGATAAATTACAACAGAGTGGTTTGACTGTAGAAAGTGTGGAACAATTTTTAAAAAGTGCTACTAGTGAAACCCCGTTAGGATTATTCCAATTTGGTAAAACTGAGAAATCGGTAGTAATCGATGGACAATTCACTTCAGTAGAAGCGTTGCAAAATTTGGAAATCCCATTATCAGCATCAAGTATGAGTAGCCAAGGACAAAGTGATGGAGAGTCAACTCAAAATGGTGAGGCGCAACTTTCGTCACAAGCAGCTGATACACCATCGTCTGATAATAATTCGGATGAAGCGGCTAATGATAGTAGTGTACCTTCAGTTAAACTTCAGGACATTGCAAGTGTTTCAGTAGGTGAGGAACGTGAGTCTATTTCTAAAACAAATGGCAAAGACGCAATTAATGTACAAGTGACAAAAGCCCAAGATGCAAACACTGTTCAAGTAGCAAATGATACTAAAAAAGCCATAGATGAATTCACAAAAGAAAATAAAGATATAAAAGCTACAAAAGTGATGGATACGGCCAAACCAATAGAAGATTCACTGTATACAATGATTGAAAAAGCAGCACTCGGTACGATTGTAGCTATTATTGTCATCTTATTATTCTTAAGAAACATTAGAACTACGGCGATTTCAGTCGTTTCCATACCTATGTCTATACTTATTGCGATGGTTGCGCTGAAATTAGCCAATGTTTCATTAAACATTTTAACACTTGGTGCGCTGACAGTTGCAATCGGACGTGTTATCGACGATTCAATCGTTGTAGTTGAAAACATATATAGACGTTTATCAGACAAAAAAGAGGCATTAACGGGTGATAAGCTAATCATCAGTGCAACAAAAGAAGTTTTCAAACCAATCATGTCTTCTACTATTGTTACGATTATCGTATTTCTACCATTAGCATTTGTAACTGGTTCAGTAGGTGAAATGTTTAGGCCATTTGCACTTGCAATTGCGTTTAGTTTATTAGCGTCGTTACTTGTTTCAATTACGATTGTACCTTCCTTGAGTGCTACATTTTTTAAAAAAGGTATAAAACGGAAAAAAGAAACATCTTTAGGCATAGTAGGTAGGGGCTATAAAAAGATATTACGTTGGTCACTCGCGCATAAATGGATAGTAATGCTTATAAGTACTGTTGTTTTAATAGCTAGTGTGGGCTTAGGTGCTGCGAAACTAGGAACTAGCTTTATCTCAACTGGTGAAGATAAATTTATGGCATTAACGTATACACCAGAGCCAGGTGAAACAGAAGCAGGTGTCTTAGAACATGCTGAACAAGTACAAAAATATTTGAATAATAAAGATAAAGTGAAAACAGTACAATATTCTGTTGGTGGAGCAACACCAACAGATCCGACAGGTAGTTCAAACAGTATGGCGATTATGGTGGAATATGAATCTAACACCCCTAATTTCGATGAAGAACCTGATAAAGTCTTGAATCATATCGAGACATATCAGCATCCCGGGGATTGGGCGAACCAAGATATGAGTGGTGGCGGCACAAATAATGAATTAGAAGTATCCGTAACAGGACCATCACTTGACGCAATAAAAGATACGGTTAATAAAGTTGAGAATGATATGAAAGATATTGAGGGGATGGCAAATGTAAAATCTGATTTAACAAAAACATACGAACAATATAATATCAAAGTAGATCAGAATAAAGCTTCAAATTATGGTTTATCTGCGTCACAATTAGCTATGACATTAAACCAAAACACACCAGAACAAAGTGTAACCACAGTTAAAGAAAGCGGTAAAGAGATTGACGTAAAGATTAAAGAAGATAAAGAGACTGACTGGACAGAAGCAAAACTTAACAACACTGAGCTTCAGACACCAACAGGTCAATCAATTGAATTAAGTGATATAGCTGAATTAGAGAAGACAAGCACACCGAACAAGATAGAAACAAAAGCAGGGGACTATACTTCAAAAGTTTCCGGTAAAGTAACAAGTGATGATGTTGGTGGTACATCTCAAAAAATACTTTCAAAAGTCAATGAAATAGAGAAACCTGATAATGTAGATATTAATGTAGGGGGCGCTAATGAAGATATTAATAATGCAGTAACGCAACTAACTATGGCAATGCTCGCAGCAATTATTATTGTTTATTTAGTATTAGTGTTGACGTTTAAAGGCGCATTGGCACCATTTACAATATTATTCTCATTACCTTATACAGTTATCGGCGTTGTTGTTGCACTAATTGTAACTGGTGAAACAGTTTCTGTACCAAGTATGATTGGTATGCTAATGTTGATTGGTATCGTGGTAACAAATGCAATTGTGTTAATCGATAGAGTAATCAATAAGCAACAACAAGGCATGGAAATGAAAGCAGCGCTATTAGAAGCAGGGGGCACGCGTATCAGACCAATCCTGATGACTGCATTAGCAACGATTGGTGCATTAACACCAATGTTATTTGGTGAAGATAGTTCTATTATTATTTCCAAAGGTATGGCTGCAACAGTTGTAGGCGGTTTAATATCTTCGACATTACTGACATTAATTGTTGTGCCAGTTATTTATGAAATATTGTTTACTTTAAAAGCCAAAATATTAAAAAAAGAAAATAAATCAAAATAACTGATGCAGGACAACATAGAAATGCATTATAATTATTGAACTAATAAAATATGAATCGGGCGTACCGTATCAAGTTGTAGATACCGTACGCCCGTCTTTTAATTTAATAAAAAATGCTGAAATAGCTTAGCTACATCAGCATTAAAATGGGTGTTTTTAATATAAAACTAACGTCAAAATGACATAGATTACAAATAAAACAATACTCATTATATTTAAAATTTGTACAGCTTTCTGGTCGTTCTTACTATTTTTAAAGCCTGTAATTTCCACATTACCTACGATAAGTAATAGCACGATAAATACCCACCAATTTACAGCGGGGAATGATAATGTTGTAATAGCTACAACGAATAACAAAAGTAAAGCCATAATGATACGTAAAATACGTGTAATAATTGTGTTCATCTTAAATATACTTATGTAGCTTACGATTAAATATAACACGGGCAAAAATATAAGATACAGTTGCATATATTACATCCTTTCTATGTTCGTCCTTAATCTTAGCATGTAAAATATTTATTTACTAGGATGTTATTTATTTTCTTTTTGTCTAATTTCTGAACGTACTTCTGCCATTTCTTGTTCTATTTGTTCAAGTTGTCGAATTAAAGGTTCTACAGATTGACTAACGGATTCTCTTTTTTCAAGATCACCTTGTAATCGAACGTAATCATGTTTTAGTTCTGCTAGCTTATCATTTAAATCCATTTAATTACCTCCTTCACTATCTTGTATAGGCTTTCAGTATATAGTTAGAATTATAACATGGATTCGAAAGCTTCTAAAATAGATGTAACTTATGTTAAAGTATGAAAATAGAATGAAAATGATATGATTGAATGAAAGAAGGATTTATGTGACCCAACAATTTATTATTATTATTTTACTTATTGCCTTAGGCTATACACTTAAACGCATAAAATACTTTAAAGCTAATGATAGTCAAGTCTTTTCAACCTTAGTCTTAAATGTCACGTTACCTTCTTTAGTAATCGTCAATTTAAATGGGGCAAGCTTAGATTTATCGCTTTCTATATTGCCTATTATGATGATACTATACGGTGTTATTGCAAAAGTCATTGTGATTTGGTTTTTCTTAAAATACGATAATCATATACGTGGCACTGTTGGGATGATGACGGCATCACTCAATATTGGTTTATTTGCTTATCCTCTTGTAGAGGCTATTTGGCCTAAAACAGGTATGATATATTTCGGCATGGCTGATATCGGTGGTGCTATTATTATGTTTGGGGTAACTTATTTTGTTGGGAGTTACTTCAGCAGTGCTGGCGATAATTTTGATTTCAAGTATTTAGGTAAAAATTTGCTTAAATCTGTTCCTTTAATGACATATATCATCATGTTTATTTTAAATATGCTTAATATTCATTTCCCAGAACCTGTAATTAACTTCTTCTCTGTTTTATCAGGTGCTAATATGCCATTATCTATGATTTTACTTGGTTTAATGCTAAACTTCAGTATTGATAATCGCTTTTTACCTATTGCTTTAAAATATTTAGGCTTGCATTATGGCTTAGGCATATTAGCGGGATTATTAGTTTATTTCTTGTTACCAGTAGACGACCAAATGATTAAAACAACATTACAAGTTGCTTGGTTATTACCGATTGGTGTAGCTATCATACCTTATTCTATTCAGTTTAAATATAAGACGTTGCCATTGGTAGGTATGGTCAGTAACTTGACGATTGTAATTAGTATTATTATTTTGTATATCTATCAAGCTTTATTTGTATAAATCATTAAAATAGATAATATTTCTAAACTAATCTGGATAGGTTAGTTCTAACTGTCGACAAAGTTTCCGACTTTGTTGGCAGTTTTTTATGCATACTTTCCGTAGGCATTGCTATAGCTCGTCGTTTTCGGTTAGTGTATTTGCAGGCATCGTATCCAATTACTGCTGCATTTAAAATGAAAGCAATAAAATATATGAAATTATATAGCAAGCGAGTTTATAGGTTGCATAAATATAGTAAAGTAATTAACAAATGCTATGATTTTAGTGAAAATATTGCTATTTTAAAAAATTTTTGGAATAAAGTCGATGAGATAAGCGATCATTGGGACAAAATTAATGTAACTACTGCTCATATTTAGGATGTCGTTTTTAGATAAATTACATCATTTAACAACTTAATAAATCTATTCATCAACCTCACATTAATGTTATACAAACAAAAATAGACAAACCTAGCGCAAATCAAATGTTTGCGTAAGATTTGTCTATTTTTTGAGCCAATCTAAATAAGTTGGTTTGTTATAGACGAGGAGGTATGTTAACCTTTACCTCCCATAAATGCTGGATAGTTTGTCATTCCGCCATCCACATAAATGGTAGTTCCGTGAATATAGCTTGCTAAATCAGATGCGAGGAATCTTGCAACGTTAGCTACTTCATCAGCTTCGCCGATTGCTTTAGCTGGAATCATTTCTAAGGTTTCTTCGCGTGTTTTAGAATCTGAGAATTTTTCTCTTGTATGTTCAGTTACAATTGCGCCTGGTGAGATATTATTAATGCGAATGCCGTATTGCGCGTATTCCATAGACATTGTTTCCATCATTAATTTTAACCCGCCTTTACTCGCGGCATAATTGACATAGTTTGGCCAAGGAATTTTGTCGTGAACGCTTGATGTATTAATAATAATACCTTGTTTATCTTCTTTAAGAAATTGATTAACTGCAGCTTTTGAACCTAAAAAAGCACCAGTTAGGTTGACATCAATCACTTTTTGCCATTCTTCTAAAGGCATCTCGTGAGTTGGTATAGGTTTTTCGAACCCAGCGTTATTAATCATAATGTCAAGTGTACCAAAATGTTTAACGGCAGATTGGACAAGATGATTAACATCATCTTCTTTTGAGATATCTGCTTGAACTTTAATAGCTTTACCACCAGCGTCCTCTATGAATTTAATTGAGGACTCGATAGCATCCATATGACGTTCAGAACGATAGTTTAATATGACATTGGCTTTTTCTTCACCAAATTGTTCTGCCATTGCTTTTCCTATACCACTGCCAGACCCAGTAATAACAACGACTTTACCTTCTAAATCTTTAAACATTTAAAATTCCTCCTTGTTATTCGGCATACTTTAAAAGTTTAGATCATATAATAAAGTATATTGATTGATAATGCTTTGTTGTAACGCTTCTATATTAACCTTTAATATTACCTAAGACAAAGGCAGCTATAACGATTAGTACTATACCTGTCCATATGCCAATCATTTGACGTTTGTCTTTTCTTTCACCTAATAAGAATATTCCTCCAAGTGTAGAGACGATTACTAATAATTGTGAAAATGAAAAGCTAGTTGCTACGCCTACTTTAGGTTGTGAATAGAACATAAACAAGTTACCTATTCCCCAAATTACACCTGGGATTAAATTCCAAACTGTACTTTTTATTGAAGTTTCATGTTTAGCAGATAAAATTAATCCGCCAATTGCCATACCTATAGATTGGAAGAAGAGGGCATTCATGCCATCTACACCAAATATTTGAGCAACTACCACATAGACGACATAGCCTACTGTAGAAATTAATAAAATAGGAATCGCTTTACCAAAGTTTTTGGTATTCTCTGATGCTTCATTTTTTCCTTTAATAGATGTAAGCGCAATACCGCCAACAAGTAAAACCATTGCTACTAAGCCGAGCGCAACTTGAGTTCCAGTACTCCACTCACCTAAGAAAATGGCACTAAATAAAGTTGTGCCGACAAGTTGCAAACCTGTAGAAATTGGCATGGTTTTAGATACACCAATTAAACTCACTGATTTTAATTGATATCCTTGTCCTAATGCCCAAAAAGCACCAGAAATTAAACCTACAATAATAACGATGGGGTCATCGAATTTTGTATTGCCAGTAAGTAAGAGTAAAATACCAATAATAAGCGCACCGAAAGTAGTACCTCTAATTTGGTTGTAAGGGCCTCCACCAACGAGCACATTAATTAAAACAACACTCCCCCAAAACAACGCAGGGAGTAGGGCAATTAATAAATCCATAATTAAGCTTCACTCACTCTCTATTTAATTTTACTTTCCTTCTATATAAAACAATCATTTTTGATCGCCCTAGATACATATTCTAAAGTAAAGTTATCGGATAGTAAAAATATTAGATTATAGTGCAGCCTTTTTATTTATAAAATTAATATGAATAGATAACTTAAACAAGAAACTTATAAAACGCTTACAATTAAATATATGCAGCTACATATTTGAATTTTTTATATTCATAATTAATATTGAAACCTAGTTCGTTGAACCGCTCAACTAAAGTTGAATTTTTGCTACGAATTTTAAAATAAATTTTGTTGATATTATAAGATGTAAATGCAAAATGTAATGAATATGAAAGTAAATCAAAAGCGATACCCATTAATCTATAATCAGAATGAGAAGAAAAATACTTAATTTCAGCAATATGATTATTTTCATAGATTTCAAGGAATAGATAACCTTTAAGCAATCCCTCTGACATAAATATAAATAAGCGATGACAGTCATCCAATGATTCGACGATTTCATCAGCAGTCATGACATCATGTTTAAACGTTTCATTGTGAAGTTTACTAAAATAACGGTAAAAAGCAGGTTGATATTCAATAATATTTTGGGTGTTATTGACTTCGCCCATATCTTTCGTAGTAATGAGATGATAGTCAGTAAAGTTATAAGACGCACCTAAAGATTTCATGAATGGTAAATAGTCTTGTTCGTTTTCTTCGAAAGAGAAATTGAAATTTGCAAAATCAGGTTTGCTCTTTGCCAAACTTTCAAAAAGATGATTCATATCTTCAATAGATGGTTTTATATTTTCAGCTAAGAAAGGCCCAATCACTTTATATTTATTATGCTCATATTTTAGTGCTAAGATTAACATCGTTATTTGGTTTTGCTCATTGACACTTGCAAATACACCTGGATCTTTTATAGCGTCTGAAATAACAGTTCTAATATCATTGTGCATTTGAGGTAGTTTATATAAATAAGAAGCAAATTGGTAGTTAGCACTATTTAGAAATTCTAGAATTTGATCGACATCTTTCGGATTTGTTGTTTTCATATCATTCCCTCCATATGATGAACTATTAAGTTAATTATAAGAACTTTTTCATGTAAATGGAAGTTTTGATGTGCTATATACATGTTACAATAAATATTATATTGAATTTGAAAGGACGAAATTATGAAATCACTTATTATTGCTGAAAAACCTTCAGTAGGCAGAGACATTGCCAAAGCACTAAATATAAATGAAAAACGTAATGGCTATTTCGAAAATAGTAAATATATCGTGACTTGGGCGCTAGGACATTTAGTCACAAATGCGACGCCAGAACAATACGATAATAATTATAAAGAATGGAAGCTGGATGACCTGCCGATTATACCTAAACATATGAAGACGGTTGTCATTAGCAAGACAAAAAAACAATTTTCTATAGTACAATCTTTAATCAATAATAAAAGTGTAAAAGACATTATTATAGCAACAGATGCTGGGAGAGAAGGCGAACTGGTTGCTCGATTAATATTGGATAAAGCCCATAATAAAAAACCTATTCAAAGGTTATGGATCAGCTCAGTAACGAATAAAGCTATTAAAAATGGTTTTTCAAAGTTACAAGATGGACGCAAATTTAATAATTTATATTATGCAGCGTTAGCTCGAAGCGAAGCAGATTGGATTGTTGGAATTAATGCAACACGTGCATTAACTACGAAATATGATGCTCAACTATCACTTGGAAGAGTTCAAACGCCGACAATACAACTTGTTCAAATGAGACAAAACGAAATTAATCATTTCGCACCACAGATGTATTTTACAATGAAAGTTATTGCTGATGGCCTTACATTCCAAAGTGTGAATCCACAATCAGCAACTGATAAAATTGTGTTTGAAAACATTAAAAATGAAATAAACAACAAACCAGCGTTAGTGGAAAAAATAAATAAAACGCATAAGAAATCATACGCGCCTAAACTATTTAATCTAACAGATTTACAACAGGAGGCTTATAAACGTTATCACTTCGGGCCAAAAGAAACATTGAATGTCTTACAAGCTTTGTATGAAAGACATAAACTTGTAACGTATCCACGTACAGATTCGAATTATTTAACTGATGACATGGTAAACACACTTAAAGATCGCGTTCAAGCAATTATGGGTACTTCTTTAAAGGAAATTGCAAAATTACAAATAGCACAATCATTTTCAAAAAATCAAAAATTTATAAATAACCAAAAAGTATCAGACCATCATGCAATTATACCAACAGAAGTGCGTCCTGATATGCAACAGTTAACGCAACGTGAATCAAAAATATATATGATGATTGCTCAAAGATTTTTAGAAAATCTTATGCCTCCTCATGAATATGAAGCTGTAGCTATTAATTTATTAATAGGAAACTATCAATTTGTATTAAAAGATAAAATTACGACAAAATTAGGTTTCAAAGCGATTTATGAAAATAAGGAAGCGGTTAATAATCAAGTCGAGCAATTATCGGAAGGCTCCAAATTAAAAATTACACAATACAAAATCGAACAACAAGAAACAACACCTCCATCGTACTTTAATGAAGGAACTTTATTAAAAGCGATGGAAAGCCCACAAAAATTCTTTAAATTGAATAATAAAAAGCACAATGAAACATTGAAAGAAACAGGCGGTATTGGCACAGTTGCGACTAGAGCAGATATCATCGATAAGCTATTTAATATGAATGCGATTGAATCACGTGATGGAAAAATAAAAGTTACTTCCAAAGGTAAGCAAATTTTAGAATTAGCGCCACAAAAATTAACTTCCCCATTATTAACAGCAGAATGGGAAGAAAAACTTTCATTAATTGAACAAGGAAAATATAATGCAAATCAATTTATATCTGAGATGAAGTCTTTTACGCATGAAGTCGTTAATGAAATTAAAGAAAGTAAGCAAAATTATAAACACGATAACCTAACAACAACTGAATGTCCAACTTGTGGAAAATTTATGATTAAAGTTAAAACAAAAAATGGACAAATGCTTGTTTGTCAGGACCCTAAATGTAAGACTAAGAAAAATGTCCAAAGAAAAACGAACGCACGTTGTCCTAATTGTCATAAAAAAATGATGTTATTTGGTAAAGGTAAAGAAGCAGTTTATCGTTGTGCATGTGGCCATACTGAAACACAGGCACAAATGGATAAGCGCCATAAAAATAAAAAGTCTGATAAAGTAAATAAAAAAGATCTAAAAAAATATATGAATAATGATGAAGGTATAGAAAATAATCCATTTCAAGACGCATTAAAAGGGCTTAAATTTTAGTTTTATCGAACAAAAAGATATGAAAATATATCAAAGTTCGTGTTTACTATTGTAAATTAGTAAGTTTGGTATTAGAATATGTAGGTATTTTAAAAAAAGGAGAACTTACTGTGAAAAAGTATTTCAAGTTTGATAAACATGAGACTAATTATAAAAAAGAAATACTTGGTGGTTTAACAACTTTCTTATCAATGGCATATATTTTAGCTGTTAACCCTCAAGTACTTAGTTTAGCAGGTGTAGACGGGGTATCCGAAAGCATGAAGATGGACCAAGGCGCCATTTTTGTTGCCACTGCGCTAGCAGCATTTGTTGGTTCGCTATTTATGGGACTAATAGCTAGATATCCTATAGGCTTAGCGCCAGGTATGGGATTAAATGCATTCTTCGCTTTTACTGTTGTATTAACTATGGGTATACCATGGGAAATTGGATTAACAGGCGTACTATTTTCTGGTGTCGTTTTCGCATTTCTAACTATGACAGGTCTTAGGGAAACAATTATTAATGCAATACCTTTTCAAATGAAAATGGCAGTATCTGCAGGTATAGGGCTCTTCATTACATTTGTAGGATTACAAAGTTCAGGAATTATTGTTAATAATGATTCTACATTAGTAACACTAGGAAATATTACAGATGGTCCAGTATTGCTAACAATATTTGGTATCGTGGTTACAGTGATACTTTATGCAGTAAGAGTTCCAGGTGCCATATTTATAGGTATGGTTATCACTTCTATCTCAGGTATGTTAACTGGCTTAATACATACGCCGAGTGGAATCGTAGGTAAGATACCAAGTATTGAACCAACCTTTGGTGCTGCATTTGAAGCATTTAAAGATCCAGCGCAACTATTTACGGTTCAATTTTTAATCGTTATTTTAACTTTCTTGTTTATAGATTTCTTTGATACTGCGGGGACGCTTGTTGCCGTAGCTACACAAGCAGGTATCATGAAAGATAATAAATTACCAAGAGCCGGACGTGCGCTTTTCTCTGATTCATTAGCCACGATTGTGGGCGCCATTTTTGGTACAACTACGACAACATCCTATATAGAGTCTAGTTCTGGTGTAGCTGTTGGTGCGCGAACAGGATTTGCCAGTGTAGTTACAGGCTTCTGTTTTTTGTTAGCGATATTCTTCAGTCCGCTTATGGAAGTAGTAACAAGCGCAGTTACTACGCCAGCATTAGTTGTAGTAGGGGTTTTAATGGCGGCTAACTTTGCAGAAATTGATTGGAAAAAATTTGAAGTTGCGGTGCCCGCGTTTATTACGATTATCATGATGCCGTTGTCGTATTCAATCGCTACAGGTATTGCATGTGGTTTCATTTTTTATCCTATTACAATGTTAATTTCTAAAAGACATAAAGAAGTACATCCCATTATGTACGGTTTGATGATATTGTTTATATTATATTTTGTATTTGTTCATGGTTAAAAATAAAATCCCCTTGCTTCGAGATAATTCGAATGCAAAGGGATTTTTTATTTATATATAAGTTACATAACGACGTATTAAAACCAGTTTCTACATTATAATGTTTCACCTAACTAGAAAGTATGAATAATATGATAACTAATTTTTTTCTTCCTGTTTTTCTTGAGTATAAACAACTTTTGCATGCTTATTTGGGATATATAGTGGCGTAGAAAATACAATTAAAATAAAGAACAACATTAAAAAGAATAAAATCCAATGGATGATCATACCGATAAACGGTACAAATGCTATAAATGAACCAATCACACCTAATAATGGAATTAATAACATTGGTTTAATAGTATTTTGCTTATCTGCAACTAATATAATAACAATTATAAAATACAGCAATGCATTCAAAAGCAATGGCTGCCAACCAAAACTAAAGATAATACTGCCTCCTAAAAAGGGAACGCCATATATAAATTCTCCAATAATTAAAATGAGACTTAATACGATAAGCGTTGTACGAATACCACTTTTCATAAATATTCACCACCTGACATTGTATAGTATAAACGAAATTAAAAAAGAAAAATAATATTTAGTCATTCGATGACTATCATAAAATAAAAGTATAAAAATTTTTCAAAAGAGGTTGAACTGAATATTTTATTCAAGTATAATAACAAGGTATGTGTTAGGCAAAAAGTAAAAAAGTTTTGCAGAAAAGCTTGAAAACTCACTGCTTTTCATGTAACATATCTAATGTTGGACTTTAAGAACACGCGATGAAGCGAAAGGTTACTGACACACCCGGCCGCTTTGCCATGGCGCTGTGTGAGATAGTTTTCGTGGAGAAGTCTATCACTTAAATGTAGACGTATAAGGAGGGAAAATTATGGCAAAACAAAAAATCAGAATCAGATTAAAAGCTTATGATCACAGAGTTATCGATCAATCTGCAGAAAAAATTGTTGAAACAGCAAAACGTTCTGGTGCAGACGTTTCTGGACCAATTCCGTTACCAACTGAAAGATCAGTTTACACTGTAATTCGTGCCGTGCATATGTACAAAGATTCACGTGAACAATTCGAACAACGTACACATAAACGCTTAATCGATATTGTTAACCCTACACCAAAAACAGTAGACGCTCTTATGGGCTTAAACTTACCATCCGGTGTAGACATCGAAATTAAATTATAAAAAAATTAGGAGGTGGACTTTCGATGACCAAAGGAATCTTAGGAAGAAAAATCGGGATGACACAAGTTTTCGGTGAAAATGGTGATTTAATCCCAGTAACAGTAGTAGAAGCTAGTAAAAACGTAGTATTACAAAAGAAAACTGAAGAAGTAGATGGCTATAATGCAATCCAAGTAGGCTATGCTGATAAAGAAGCTTACAAAAAAGGAAGCAAATCAAGCAAATATGCTAATAAGCCAGCTGAAGGACATGCTAAAAAAGCAGATTCAGCACCTAAGCGCTTCATTCGTGAATTCAGAAACGTTAACGTTGATGAATACGAAGTAGGTCAAGAAGTCTCAGTTGATACATTTGAAGCCGGTGAAATCATTGATGTAACTGGCGTATCTAAAGGTAAAGGTTTCCAAGGTGCCATTAAGCGTCATAATCAAGCACGCGGACCAATGTCACATGGTTCTCATTTCCATAGATCACCTGGTTCAGTAGGTATGGCGTCAGACGCTTCAAAAGTTTTCAAAGGGCAAAAGATGCCTGGACGTATGGGTGGAAACACTGTAACAGTCCAAAACTTAGAAGTAGTTCAAGTTGATACTGAAAATAATGTTATTTTAGTAAAAGGTAACGTGCCAGGTCCTAAAAAAGGATTCTTAGAAATTTCTTCATCAATTAAAGGTAATAAATAAAATAGAGCGAAAGGAGGAAATGCATAATGGCAAATTATGATGTATTAAAAGTAGATGGAACTAAATCAGGTTCAGTTGAATTAAGCGATGCAGTATTTGCAATCGAACCAAACAACAATGTTCTTTTTGAAGCAATTAACTTACAACGTGCTTCATTACGCCAAGGTACTCATGCTGTTAAGAACCGTTCAGCAGTACGTGGTGGTGGACGTAAACCATGGAGACAAAAAGGTACAGGACGTGCGCGTCAAGGTACAATTCGTGCTCCACAATGGCGTGGTGGTGGTATCGTATTTGGACCAACACCAAGAAGCTATGCTTATAAAATGCCTAAAAAAATGCGCCGTTTAGCATTGCGTTCAGCATTATCATTTAAAGCACAAGAAAATAGCTTAACAGTTGTAGATACATTAAGTTTTGAAGCTCCGAAAACGAAAGAATTCAAAACTGTACTTTCTAACTTAGAACAACCTGAAAAAGTGTTAGTAATCACAGAATCTGAAGATGTGAACGTGGCATTATCAGCTCGTAACATCCCTGGCGTTCAAGTGACAACAGCACAAGGTTTAAACGTTCTAGATTTAACAAGCGCTGACAGTGTAGTAATCACAGAAGCAGCTGCTAAAAAAGTTGAGGAGGTGCTCGGATAATGGAAGCAAGAGACGTTCTTAAGCGCCCCGTAATTACTGAAAAATCATCAGTTGCAATGGCTGAAGACAAATATACATTCGATGTTGATACTCGTGCTAATAAAACACAAGTAAAAATTGCTGTAGAAGAAATCTTCGATGTTAAAGTTGATAGTGTAAACATCATCAACTACAAACCGAAGAAAAAACGTATGGGCCGTTACCAAGGCTATACAAACAAACGACGCGTAGCAATCGTTAAACTAAAAGAAGGATCAATCGATCTATTTAACTAATAAATTACCAATAAGGAGGTAAACGACAATGGCTCTAAAAAAATATAAGCCAATTACTAACGGTCGTCGTAATATGACTAGTTTAGATTTCGCAGAAATTACGAAAACTACTCCAGAAAAGTCATTATTACAACCGCTACCGAAAAGAGCGGGACGAAATCACCAAGGTAAATTGACTGTTCGCCACCATGGTGGAGGGCATAAACGTCAATACCGTGTAATTGATTTCAAACGTAACAAAGATGGTATCCAAGCAAAAGTTGATTCAATTCAATATGATCCAAACCGTTCAGCAAACATCGCATTGTTATTTTATGCTGATGGAGAAAAACGTTACATTATTGCGCCTAAAAACTTAAAAGTAGGTCAAATACTTGAAAACGGTGAAAATGCAGATATTAAAGTTGGTAATGCATTACCATTACAAAACATTCCAGTAGGTACAATTATTCATAATATCGAGTTGAAACCTGGTAAAGGTGGACAAATTGCTCGTTCTGCTGGCGCTAGTGCGCAAGTATTAGGTAAAGAAGGTAAATATGTATTAATCAGATTAAGATCTGGCGAAGTACGTATGATTCTTTCAACTTGCCGTGCGACAATAGGTCAAGTTGGCAATATTCAACATGAACTTGTTAATGTTGGTAAAGCTGGCCGTTCAAGATGGAAAGGTCTTCGCCCAACAGTTCGTGGTTCTGTTATGAACCCTAACGATCACCCACACGGTGGTGGTGAAGGACGCGCACCAATCGGTATGCCTTCTCCAATGTCACCATGGGGCAAACCAACACTTGGTAAGAAAACACGTCGCGGTAAAAAATCATCTGATAAACTTATCGTTCGTGGACGTAAGAAGAAAAAATAAAAATAACTTATTTGGGTGTGCGGCTTAAACGCTGCACGCACATAATAAGAAGGGAGGCGCCACTATGGCTCGTAGTATTAAAAAAGGACCTTTCGTTGACGATCACTTAATGAAAAAGGTTGAAGCTCAAAGCGGAAGTGAGAAAAAACAAGTAATCAAAACTTGGTCACGTCGTTCAACTGTTTTCCCTGATTTCATCGGACATACATTCGCTGTTTATGATGGACGTAAACATGTACCTGTATTCGTAACAGAAGATATGGTTGGTCATAAACTAGGAGAGTTTGCACCAACACGTACATTTAAAGGTCACGTAGCAGACGATAAAAAAACAAGAAGATAGTATCTAACAGGTAGAGGAGGAAATTGGAATGGAAGCAAAAGCGGTTGCTAAAACAATAAGAATCGCACCTCGTAAAGTTAGATTAGTATTAGATCTAATTAGAGGCAAAAGCGCTGGTGAAGCGATTGCGATCTTAAAATTAACAAACAAGGCTTCATCGCCAGTAATTGAAAAATTATTAATGTCCGCTTTAGCGAATGCTGAACATAACTACGACATGAATACAGATGAATTAGTAGTTAAAGAAGCTTATGCTAATGAAGGACCAACATTAAAACGTTTCCGTCCACGTGCACAAGGTAGTGCAAGTGCGATCAACAAACGTACAAGCCACATTACAATCGTCGTGAGTGACGGTAAAGAAGAAGCGAAAGAAGCTTAATAAATTCTTAAGGAGGGAACACTGTGGGTCAAAAAATTAATCCAATTGGACTTCGTGTCGGTGTAATCCGTGATTGGGAAGCTAAATGGTATGCAGAAAAAGACTTCGCATCATTATTACACGAAGATTTAAAAATCCGTAAGTTTATTGATAACGCATTAAAAGAAGCTTCAGTTTCTCATGTAGAAATTGAACGTGCTGCTAATCGTATCAACATCGCTATTCACACTGGTAAGCCAGGTATGGTAATCGGTAAAGGCGGTTCAGAAATTGAAAAACTTCGTAACAAATTAAATTCATTAACAAACAAAAAAGTACACATCAACGTAATTGAAATCAAAAAAGTTGATTTAGATGCTAAATTAGTAGCAGAAAACATTGCACGTCAATTAGAAAACCGTGCATCATTCCGTCGTGTACAAAAACAAGCAATTACAAGAGCGATGAAACAAGGTGCTAAAGGTATCAAAACACAAGTATCTGGCCGTTTAGCTGGTGCTGATATCGCTCGTGCAGAACAATATTCAGAAGGAACTGTTCCACTTCATACACTACGTGCTGACATAGGCTATGCACACGCAGAAGCAGACACAACTTATGGTAAGTTAGGTGTCAAAGTGTGGATTTATCGTGGAGAAGTTCTTCCTACTAAGAACACTAGTGAAGGAGGAAAATAATAATGTTACTACCAAAACGTGTTAAATATCGTCGTCAACATCGTCCTAAAACAACTGGTCGTTCTAAAGGCGGTAACTATGTAACATTTGGTGAGTATGGTTTACAAGCTACTACAACGTCTTGGATTACATCTCGTCAAATCGAATCAGCTCGTATTGCAATGACTCGTTATATGAAACGTGGCGGGAAAGTTTGGATCAAAATCTTCCCACATACACCTTACACTAAAAAACCTTTAGAAGTTCGTATGGGTGCTGGTAAAGGTGCCGTTGAAGGCTGGATTGCTGTTGCAAAACCAGGTAGAATTTTATTTGAAGTTGCAGGCGTAAACGAAGAAGTTGCGCGTGAAGCATTACGTTTAGCAAGTCACAAACTTCCAGTTAAAACTAAGTTTGTAAAACGTGAAGAATTGGGTGGTGAAACAAATGAAAGCTAAGGAAATTAGAGACTTAACCACTTCTGAAATCGAAGCACAAATCAAATCTTCAAAAGAGGAGCTTTTTAACCTACGCTTTCAGTTAGCTACAGGTCAATTAGAGGAAACTGCACGTATTCGTACAGTAAGAAAAACGATTGCACGTCTAAAAACTGTTGCTCGTGAAAGAGAAATTGAACAAGGTAAGGCTAATCAATAATTTAATTGAAAGAGGAGGTTACTAAAGTGAGCGAAAGAAATGATCGTAAAGTTTATGTAGGTAGAGTCGTTTCCGATAAAATGGATAAGACAGTAACTGTACTTGTTGAAACATACAAGACCGACAAACTATATGGCAAACGAGTAAAATACTCTAAAAAATACAAAACACATGATGAAAACAACTCAGCTAAATTAGGGGACATCGTTAAGATTCAAGAAACACGTCCTTTATCAGCAACTAAGCGTTTCCGTTTAGTAGATATTGTTGAAGAATCAGTAATTATTTAATAAACAGTGAAGATAAAGGAGGTTTAACTCATGATCCAACAAGAAACACGATTAAAAGTAGCAGATAACTCTGGTGCACGTGAAGTACTTACAGTCAAAGTATTAGGTGGATCTGGTCGTAAAACAGCGAACATTGGTGACGTTATCGTCGTTACTGTTAAACATGCTACACCAGGCGGCGTTGTCAAAAAAGGTGAAGTAGTTAAAGCTGTTGTTGTACGTACTAAATCAGGTGTACGTCGTAATGACGGTTCATATATCAAATTTGATGAAAATGCATGTGTCATCATTCGTGACGACAAAGGCCCACGTGGTACTCGTATTTTTGGACCAGTTGCGCGTGAATTACGTGAAGGTAATTTCATGAAAATCGTATCATTAGCTCCAGAAGTACTATAATAAACTATTTATAAATATATAAATTTAAGGAGGTGCCACACATGCATATCAAAAAAGGTGACAACGTAAAAGTTATCGCAGGTAAAGACAAAGGTAAAGAAGGTAAAGTAGTAGCTACTGAACCTAAAAAAGACCGTGTCGTTGTGGAAGGTGTTAACACTATCAAAAAACACCAAAAACCAACTCAATTTAATCCTGAAGGTGGAATCTTAGAAACAGAGGCAGCAATCCATGTTTCTAATGTACAATTATTAGATCCAAAAACGAATGAACCGACTCGTGTAGGTTATAAATTCGAAGATGGCAAAAAAGTTCGTGTAGCTAAAAAATCTGGCGAAGAAATCAAATCTAATAATTAATAACTAGTTGAAAGGAGGATCCACTGTGAATCGTTTAAAAGAAAAATTCAATACCGAAGTTACATCCGACTTAGTGAAAAAATTCAACTATAGTTCTGTAATGGAAGTACCAAAAATAGAAAAAATTGTAGTAAACATGGGTGTTGGTGATGCTGTACAAAACGCTAAAGTATTAGATGATGCTGTAGAAGAATTACAAGCAATCACTGGGCAAAAACCATTAGTAACTAAAGCAAAAAAATCTGTCGCTACATTCCGTTTACGTGAAGGTATGCCAATTGGAGCTAAAGTAACACTTCGTGGTGAAAGAATGTATGACTTTTTAGATAAATTAATATCTGTATCACTTCCACGTGTACGTGACTTCCGTGGTGTTTCAAAATCAGCATTCGACGGTAGAGGTAACTACACATTAGGTGTTAAAGAACAATTAATTTTCCCTGAAATAGACTATGATCGCGTAAGCAAAATAAGAGGAATGGATATCGTTATCGTAACGACTGCTAACACTGACGAGGAAGCTCGTGAATTGTTAACACAATTCGGTATGCCATTTCAAAAATAATCTCTAAAGGAGGCTAATTAAGTGGCTAAAAGTTCAATGGTTGCTAAGCAACAAAAAAAACAAAAGTTCCAAGTACGTGAATATACGCGTTGTCAACGCTGTGGTCGTCCACATTCTGTATATCGTAAATTTAAATTATGCCGTATTTGTTTCCGTGAATTAGCTTATAAAGGCCAAATCCCTGGCGTTCGTAAAGCTAGCTGGTAATAGAAAAAAGTCTGAAAGGAGGCAACATTCAATGACAATCAACGATCCAATTGCAGATATGCTAACTCGAGTAAGAAACGCAAACATGGTGCGTCATGACAAGTTAGAATTACCTGCTTCAAATATTAAAAAAGAAATTGCTGAAATATTAAAAAGTGAAGGTTTCATTAAAAACGTAGAATATGTTGAAGACGATAAACAAGGGGTTATCCGTTTATTCCTTAAATATGGTCAAAATAATGAACGTGTTATCACTGGATTAAAACGTATCTCAAAACCAGGTT
Source organism: Staphylococcus sp. GDY8P131P (assembly GCF_017891975.1). Lineage (NCBI taxonomy): Bacteria > Bacillati > Bacillota > Bacilli > Caryophanales > Staphylococcaceae > Staphylococcus > Staphylococcus sp. GDY8P131P. The sequence continues at coordinate 39,913 of NZ_JAESKF010000007.1, read as the reverse complement.
TACGTGTGTATGCTAAAGCGAATGAAGTACCAAGAGTACTTAATGGTTTAGGTATTGCATTAGTTTCAACTTCTGAAGGTGTTATCACTGATAAAGAAGCAAGAAAACGTAATATTGGTGGAGAAATCTTAGGTTACGTTTGGTAATTATTAATAATAAGGAGGTGCGATAACATGAGTCGTGTTGGTAAAAAAATTATTGACATCCCTAGTGACGTTACAGTAACTATCGAAGGAAATACAGTTTCTGTCAAAGGTCCTAAAGGTGAATTATCACAAACAATGAATGAAAGAATGACATATAAACAAGATGAAAACACATTAGAAGTTGTAAGACCAACTGATTCTCAAGATGATAGAACAGTTCATGGTACAACGCGTGCTTTAATCAATAATATGATTCAAGGTGTTAAAGATGGTTACAAAAAAACACTTGAACTTGTAGGTGTAGGTTACCGTGCGCAAATGCAAGGTAATGACCTATTATTAAACGTTGGCTACTCTCACCCAGTTGAGTTTAAAGCTGAAGACGGTATCACGTTCGGCGTTGAGAAGAACACTACAGTAACTGTAGAAGGTATCTCTAAAGAACAAGTTGGAGCTATCGCTTCAAACATTCGTTCAGTAAGACCTCCAGAACCTTATAAAGGTAAAGGAATTCGTTACCAAGGTGAATATGTTCGCCGTAAAGAAGGTAAAACTGGTAAATAATAAATAACTTTCAGAAGAAAGGAGTAATAAAATGATCAGCAAAATTGATAAAAATAAAGTGCGTTTAAAAAGACATGCACGTGTCCGTAGCAAACTAGCTGGCACTGCTGAAAAACCACGTTTAAATGTTTATCGTTCAAATAAACACATTTATGCACAAGTTATCGATGATGTTAATGGCAGAACATTAGCACAAGCTTCAACTCAAGATAAAGATCTAGCTAACGAAACTGGATCAAAAGTTGATTTGTCAGCTAAAGTCGGCGAAACTGTTGCTAAAAGAGCTAGCGAAAATGGTGTGAAAACAATTGTTTTTGACCGTGGAGGATATTTATATCACGGACGTGTTAAAGCGTTAGCAGATGCAGCTCGTGAAAATGGTTTAGAATTTTAATTTAAAGGAGGGACATTTACATGGCTCGTAGAGAAGAAGCGAAAGAATTTGAAGAACGCGTTGTTACAATTAACCGTGTTGCAAAAGTTGTAAAAGGTGGTCGTAGTTTCCGTTTTAGCGCTTTAGTAGTAGTTGGAGACAAAAACGGTCGCGTTGGATTCGGTACTGGTAAAGCACAAGAGGTACCTGAAGCAATCAAAAAAGCAGTAGAAGCAGCTAAGAAAAACTTAGTTGAAGTTCCACGTGTCGAAGGTACAACGCCTCACACGATTACTGGACAATTCAGTTCAGGTAGTGTATTAATGAAACCAGCAGCTCCTGGTACTGGTGTTATTGCGGGTGGCCCTGTTCGTGCAGTATTAGAATTAGCAGGTATCACTGATATCTTAAGTAAATCTTTAGGATCAAACACACCAATCAACATGGTGCGTGCAACACTTAATGGATTACAAAACCTTAAAAATGCTGAACAAGTTGCGAAATTACGTGGCAAGTCAGTAGAAGAATTATATAATTAAGGAGGGAAAATAAGTTATGGCTAAATTACAAATTACCCTCACTCGTAGTGTTATAGGTCGTCCAGAAACACAACGTAAAACTGTTGAAGCTTTAGGTTTGAAAAAAACAAACTCTTCAGTAGTTGTTGAAGATAACCCTGCTATTCGTGGGCAAATCAACAAAGTAAGTCACTTAGTGACAGTAGAAAAACAATAATTAAGGAGGTGCCGAAATGAAATTACATGAGTTAAAACCAGCAGAAGGTTCTCGCAAAGTTCGTAACCGCGTAGGTCGTGGTGCAGCTACTGGTAACGGTAAAACTAGTGGCCGTGGACAAAAAGGACAAAAAGCGCGTTCAGGTGGTAGTTTAAGACCAGGTTTCGAAGGTGGACAATTACCTTTATTCCGTCGTTTACCAAAACGAGGCTTTACTAACATTAACCGCAAAGAATATGCTATTGTTAACTTAGACCAACTTAATAAATTTGAGGATGGTACTGAAGTAACTCCTGCTTTATTAGTAGAATCTGGTGTAGTTAAAAGTGAAAAATCTGGTATTAAAGTATTAGGTAAAGGTTCACTTGACAAGAAGTTAACAGTGAAAGCTAACAAATTCTCTGCATCTGCAGCAGAAGCTATTGATGCTAAAGGCGGAGCACACGAGGTGATCTAATGTTTCAAACGCTTGTGAGCTTCTTTACTACAAAAGAAGTTCGTAACAAGATCTTTTTTACTCTCGCAATGTTAGTTATTTTTAAAATAGGTACTTATATTCCTGCACCTGGTGTAAATCCAGCTGCATTTGACAGTCAACAAGGTTCTCAAGGTGTCACTGACTTGTTAAACACATTTGGTGGCGGAGCCTTGCAGAACTTTTCTATCTTTGCCATGGGTATAATGCCTTATATCACTGCATCTATTGTGATGCAGTTATTACAAATGGATATTGTTCCGAAGTTTTCTGAGTGGGCAAAACAAGGTGATGCAGGTAGAAAGAAACTTAATAATGTAACACGTTATTTTGCAATTGTACTTGCATTTATCCAATCTATAGGTATGGCGTTCCAGTTTAATAATTATTTACAAGGACAACTTATTATAGACCAATCAGTAATTAGTTATTTAACGATAGCTGTTGTGTTAACAGCGGGTACCGCATTCTTAATTTGGATAGGTGAACAAATCACTCAATTCGGTGTTGGTAATGGTATTTCCATTATAATCTTTGGTGGTATTTTATCTTCATTACCTTCATCATTAATCCAGTTCTACCAACAATCCTTTGTGGGGCAAGATGATACAACATTAGCATGGTTAAAAGTTATTGGATTAATTGTTGGAATGATATTATTAACAGTTGGTGCAATATTTGTACTACAAGCTATTCGTAAAATACCAATTCAATATGCGAAAAAACAATCAGCACAACGATTAGGTTCACAAGCAACATATTTACCTTTGAAAGTTAACTCTGCAGGGGTTATACCAGTCATCTTTGCAATGGCGTTCTTCTTATTACCAAGAACATTAACATTGTTCTTCCCTGATGCTAGTTGGGCGCAAAAAATATCTGACGTTGCAAATCCATCGAATAATATCGGAATGATCGTTTACGTAGTACTCATCATTGCTTTCACTTATTTCTATGCATTTGTACAAGTCAATCCTGAAAAGATGTCTGATAACCTTAAAAAACAAGGAAGCTATGTCCCAGGGATCAGACCTGGCGAACAAACCAAAAAATATATTACTAAAGTTCTCTACAGATTGACCTTTGTAGGATCAATATTCTTAGCAGTCGTTGCTATTCTTCCAATCATTGCCACTAAGGTGATGGATTTACCACAAAGTATTCAAGTTGGTGGTACAAGTCTACTTATCGTAATTGGTGTTGCGATTGAAACAATGAAGAGTCTTGAAGCTCAAGTGAGTCAAAAAGATTATAGAGGCTTTGGTGGTAGATAAATTGTAGGAGGGCACTTATGAATATCATTTTAATGGGTTTACCTGGCGCAGGTAAAGGAACTCAAGCGAGTGAAATTGTTAAGAAATTCCCGATTCCACACATATCTACTGGAGACATGTTCAGAAAAGCGATTAAAGATGAAACGGATTTAGGCAAAGAAGCTAAATCGTACATGGATCGTGGAGAATTAGTCCCTGATGAAGTTACTGTGGGCATCGTTAAAGATAGAATTTCAGAAGACGATGCAAAAAAAGGATTCTTACTTGACGGCTTTCCTCGTACTATTGAACAAGCTAAAGCATTAAGTGAAATCATGCAAGAATTAGATAGAACAATTGACGCTGTTATCAATATAGAGGTCCCTGAAGAAGAATTAATGAACCGCCTTACTGGTCGTAGAATTTGCGAAAAATGCGGAACCACTTATCATCTTGTATTCAATCCTCCAAAAGTTGACGGCATTTGTGATATTGACGGCGGTAAATTATACCAACGTGAAGATGACAACCCAGAGACAGTTGCAAATCGTTTAAATGTCAATGTTAAACAATCTAAGCCTATCTTAGAATACTATGATAATGAAAATGTATTGAAAAACATTGACGGTTCAAAAGATATTAAAGAGGTTACTTCAGACGTAATCGAAATTCTTGAGAATCTAAAATAGTATCAACTTTGTACGGTCTATGTAATGCCAAGAGTATAAACGAAAGAGTGACAATGCGATATAGTAATTCATTTTATTTTTGTTGAACTTATTAACAACACTTATAGACTCGTATGGTTAGAGTTGATCTTAGACGATAACCAACTATTGTAAAAAGGGGGAAGTTAATAAATGGCTAAGCAAGATGTTATTGAATTAGAAGGTACAGTATTAGATACTTTACCAAATGCAATGTTTAAAGTAGAATTAGAAAATGGTCATGAGATTTTAGCTCACGTGAGTGGCAAAATCAGAATGAATTATATTCGTATTCTACCTGGCGACAAAGTAACAGTAGAAATGTCTCCGTATGATTTAACACGCGGCAGAATTACGTATCGTTATAAATAATCGTCACTCCATAATATAGGGAGGTATTAAAATGAAAGTAAGACCATCAGTAAAACCAATTTGCGAAAAATGTAAAGTCATTAAACGTAAAGGTAAAGTAATGGTAATTTGTAGCAACCCAAAACATAAACAAAGACAAGGCTAATAAAAGAGAGGTGTAAATAATTATGGCACGTATTGCAGGAGTAGATATTCCACGTGAAAAACGTATTGTTATTTCTTTAACTTATGTATATGGTATCGGCACTACTACAGCTAAAAAGATTGTGGAAGAAGCTAATGTATCACCAGATACACGCGTTAACGAATTAACTGATGACGAATTAGGTCGTATCCGTGAAGTAGTTGACAACTATAAAGTAGAAGGTGACTTACGTCGTGAGCAAAACTTAAACATTAAACGTTTAATGGAAATCTCATCATACCGTGGTATTCGTCACCGTCGCGGATTACCAGTACGCGGACAAAAGACAAAAAACAATGCTCGTACTCGTAAAGGTCCAGTTAAAACTGTAGCTAACAAGAAAAAATAATAGGTAAAGGAGGCAAATTTTAAATGGCACGTAAACAAGTATCTCGTAAACGTAGAGTGAAAAAGAATATTGAGAATGGTGTAGCACACATCCGCTCAACATTCAATAATACAATCGTAACTATTACTGATGAATTTGGTAATGCTTTATCATGGTCATCAGCAGGTGCACTTGGATTCAAAGGATCAAAAAAATCAACACCTTTTGCAGCTCAAATGGCTTCAGAAACTGCATCGAAAGCAGCTATGGAACATGGCTTAAAAACGGTTGAAGTGACTGTTAAAGGACCAGGTCCTGGTCGTGAATCAGCAATCCGTGCATTACAATCAGCTGGATTAGATGTAACTGCAATCCGTGACGTTACTCCAGTACCACATAATGGTTGTCGTCCACCAAAACGTCGTCGCGTATAATATTATCGTTATTGTCGCAGGTCACTGAGAAATACAGTATAATTTAAGTCGACGTAATCAAGGAGGATATTTGTAAATGATTGAAATCGAAAAACCTAGAATTGAAACAATTGAAATTAGTGAAGATGCTAAATTCGGTAAGTTCGTTGTTGAACCACTAGAACGTGGCTACGGTACTACACTAGGAAACTCCTTACGTCGTATCCTACTATCTTCATTACCAGGTGCAGCCGTTAAGTACATCGAAATCGAAGGTGTGTTACATGAATTCTCAGCAATAGATAATGTTGTAGAAGATGTTTCGACAATTATTATGAACATCAAAAAACTAGCATTAAAAATTTATTCTGAAGAAGACAAAACATTAGAAATTGATGTAAAAGATGAAGGCGAAGTAACTGCAAGTGACATTACTCATGATAGTGATGTAGAGATTTTAAATCCTGAGATTAAAATCGCAACAGTTTCTAAAGGTGGACATTTAAAAATCCGTCTTGTTGCTAATAAGGGTAGAGGTTACGCATTAGCAGAACAAAATAACACTAGTGATTTACCAATTGGTGTAATTCCAGTGGATTCACTTTATTCACCAGTAGAACGTGTTAACTATACAGTAGAAAATACACGTGTAGGTCAAAGTAGTGATTTTGATAAATTAACTTTAGATGTTTGGACTAACGGTTCAATCACGCCACAAGAGTCTGTTTCTCTAGCGGCAAAAATCTTAACTGAACATTTAAACATCTTCGTTGGATTGACTGATGAAGCACAAAATGCTGAAATCATGATTGAAAAAGAAGAAGACCAAAAAGAAAAAGTACTTGAAATGTCTATCGAAGAATTGGATTTATCTGTACGTTCATATAACTGCTTAAAACGCGCGGGTATTAATTCTGTTCAAGAATTAGCTGATAAATCTGAAGCTGACATGATGAAAGTCCGCAATTTAGGTCGTAAATCATTAGAAGAAGTTAAATATAAACTCGAAGATTTAGGTCTAGGTCTAAGAAAAGAAGATTAATAAAAAAGGAGGTTAACTCATGGGTTACAGAAAATTAGGTCGTACTTCTGATCAACGTAAAGCGATGTTACGTGACTTAGCTACTTCACTTATCATAAGTGAACGTGTTGAAACTACAGAAGCACGTGCAAAAGAATTACGTAGTGTTGTTGAAAAATTAATCACTTTAGGTAAAAAAGGAGATTTAGCATCTCGTCGTCAAGCAGCTAAGACTTTGCGTAATGTTGAAATCTTAAATGAAGATGAAACAACACAAACTGCACTTCAAAAATTATTTGGTGAAGTTGCTGAACGTTATACAGAACGTCAAGGTGGCTACACTCGTATCCTTAAAGTAGGCCCACGTCGTGGTGACGGTGCTGAATCAGTAATTATACAATTAGTTTAATTTAAATATACGTACTACTATATATAAAGCAAATGAGTGCAACGATAATGTTTGCCACATACAGATATTGTCTAGCTCAGAGTACCCCATCAAACTTAATAAACTTTAAAGCGTGAACTCAAATAGATGGGGTGCGCGCTTTTTTATTTAGTCCCCCTTAATTCTTCAGAATTTAGGGGGACTTATGCAATTGCGAAGCAATAGCGAACTGCAGAACCTTAATTCTTCAGAATAAAAAAGGAATACATTCGATAAGCGAATGCATAAGCAGTGCTAGCTAAAGAAAGTTTAGCGTGCTGCTTTAGACTTATGCAATAGCGAACTAAAAAATTTGTTTTTTTTGTGTTCTGTGAATGACAATTAAATTTGCTAAAGCAAATACATAAGCAGTACTAGCAAAATAAGTTTAGTGTATTACTTGCATATATTTGTGAAAAACACGAAAGTATTATGTTAAATCTATCCTGCATTTAATAAAGCACTTTGACTTATATAAGACAGTACATTGATATAGACGAAGGAGTATAATTTAATATGAAAATTAAAAATAATTAGAGAAGAAACAGTGATTCTTTTTAATTTTTCATGTAAAATAAGATAATATATGATGAGAAAGTATAGATTTAGGAGGCAATTGATATGATGACGCAAGAAGAAGGCATGATTATATTTAATCATGTATCATTTAAATATAATAGCGATGAACCACTTGCGTTAAATGATGTATCATTTCGTATCCCTAAAGGCAAATGGACATCTATAGTAGGCCATAACGGTTCGGGTAAATCTACTATAGCTAAATTGATGATTGGTATTGAAAAGCCATTTGAAGGTCAAATATACTTAAACGACGTTTGTATTAATGATGAGAATTTAAATGAACTAAGACGACATATAGGGATTGTATTTCAAAATCCAGAAAATCAATTTGTTGGTTCAACTGTAGAATTCGATGTGGCGTTTGGGTTAGAGAACAATGGCGTGTCATATGAGGATATGCAAGCCATTGTGCCTAACGCGTTAATGGATGTTGATATGTTAGATAGAGCTACTTATGAACCACAGTCGCTTTCTGGAGGGCAAAAACAACGTGTTGCGATAGCAGGTGTTTTAGCATTGAATACAGATATTATTGTTTTAGATGAAGCCACTTCTATGTTAGACCCTGAAGGTAGAAAAGAATTACTCTCATTAATACATCGCTTAAAAGAAGAAAAAGATGTAACGATTATATCTATTACACATGATTTGTCAGAAGCCGTTGGTGCTGATCATTTAATTGTTTTAAATAAAGGCTCATTATATCAAACGGGTTCGCCACAAGCCATTTTTAGCCAAGGTGATGCGCTTACGGAAATTGGTTTAGATTTACCATTTGCGATGAGAATGAATAAGCAACTGTTAGGTGTTACTGACTACATTTCGTATGAGGGGTTGGTAGACAAATTATGACTGTTAAATTTAATCAAGTGACTTATGTTTACCAAAAAGGAACACCTTATGAGCATCTTGCGCTTGCAGATATTGTAACTACATTTGAGCAAGGAAAGTATTACGCTGTTATAGGCCAAACGGGCTCAGGTAAATCCACATTGATACAACATATTAATGGATTGTTAAAACCTTCTGATGGCGCATTAGAGGTCGATGACATTACAATCACACATAAAACAAAGGATAAGTTTTTGAAACAAATTCGTAAGCGTGTAGGCGTCGTTTTCCAATTTCCTGAATCACAGCTTTTTGAAGATTCGGTCGAGAGAGAAATTTTATTTGGTCCTAAGAATTTTAATATGAATATGGATGAAGTTAAAGTACGCGCATTTCAATTATTATTAGAATTTGGTTTTAATAGAGATATCCTTGAACAATCCCCATTTCAAATGTCAGGTGGGCAAATGAGAAAAATAGCAATCACTTCTATATTAGCTATGGATCCGGATATCGTTATTTTAGATGAACCTACGGCTGGTTTGGATCCAAAAAGTAGAACACAAATTATGGAAATGATAAAGCAACTTCAAACTGAGCAAAATAAAACAATCATATTAGTTACACATGAAATGAATGATGTAGCGAAATATGTGGATGAAGTGAAAATCATTAAACATGGTAAATTAATCGAAAGTTGTTCCCCAAGAAAATTATTTAGTGCTGATGGATATGTTAATGAAATGCATTTAGATGTGCCAGATATTGTTAAATTGCAAAGAGATGTGGAAGCAAAATATCAATTTGAATTTGGTCACGTCGCATTAACAGAATCAGAATTTACTGATATGTATAAGGAGTGGCAAGCAGATGAGGGATAAGTTCATAATAGGACGATATCTTCCATTAGATACTATTATTCATCGACGTGACCCACGTGCAAAATTAATATTTGTATTTCTATTTATCATATTAATATTTTTTGCCCATTCATTTGCCACTTATTTGTGGTTGTTCTTAATCATTTTTATTATAATGAAAGCTTCTCGCATAAAATCATGGTTTCTTATTAAGGGCTTAACACCAATATGGATTTTTCTCATTTTTACATTTTTAATGCATTTATTTTTAACAAAAGGCGGCGTGCGTATATTTGAACTCGGGTTCATTTCTATCGATACAAACGGCATATTAGAAGGGATCTATATTGTTTTAAGATTAATGTTTATTATTATGATATCTACCATCATGACTTTAACAACAAGTCCTTTAGATCTTACAGATGCATTTGAAAGATTATTATCGCCATTAAAAATTATTAAAATACCAGTTCATCAATTGAGTATGATGATGTCCATTGCTTTACGCTTCATTCCGACATTAATGAATGAATTAGATAAAATTATATTAGCACAAAAATCAAGAGGTTCAGAAATTAGTTCTGGTGGCTTAATCAACAGAGTTAAAGCCTTCATCCCATTATTGGTTCCTTTATTTATTTCAGCATTTCAAAGAGCTGAAGATTTAGCAATAGCCATGGAAGTCAGAGGATATGAAACGCATAAAAAGCGCACAAGTTATCGTAAATTATACTGGCGATGGACTGATAGTCTGTTATTAATGTTAATCGTACCAATAGCAATAATATTATTCATATTAAAGCATATAGGAGTGTAAAGGATGGTTCGTGTTTTAGTAAATATTTCATATCAAGGTAGTCAATTCTTGGGTTTCCAAATTCAAGATAATGGCAGAACAGTACAACAGCAATTCGAAAAAATACTTAAACGTATGCATAAACGTCACGTTAGAATACATCCTACTAGCAGAACAGATCGTGGCGTACATGCATTTGAGCAGTATTTTCATTTTGATTCCGAACTGAATATTTCAGCCGATCAATGGCAATACGCTATGAATCGTGCGCTACCTGATGACGTTTATGTCAACTCAGTGGCATTTGTAGATGAGTCTTTCCATTGTCGGTATGATTGTGTAGGAAAAACTTATCGCTATAAGATATATCAATCAGCACATAAAGATCCGTTTGAATGTGGTTTAAAATCCTATGTCTATGATAATTTAGATTTTGACAAGATGATACAAGCTGCACAGCTGTTTATAGGAACCCATGATTTTACTGGTTTTTGTTCTCAAAAAACAGAAGTTGAAAGCAAAGTGCGTACCCTGTATGAGAGCAGAATAGAAAAAACTACATACGGTTTTGATTATGTGGTCACGGGTTCAGGTTTTCTATATAATATGGTACGTGTACTAGTAGCATTTTTAATTGGTGTAGGAAAAGGGAAGTATAATCCAGAAAGCGTCCCTCAACTATTAGAAGAGAAGAATCGTAATAAAGTACCATTCACTGCCCCTGCTGAAGGGTTGTATTTAGAACATATTTATCTATCACCTCAATCGCTTATGAATGACTTTGGTGAAAACATTAAAATTCACCGAAAAAAATCTACACAAAATAGGTAAATTACATTGACAAAACGGCATAAAAATTATACGATAACTAACGGTATTGTTTTATATCACCCCACGATAAGCCCCGGAATCTTATTGTGTAACAAGATATAGAAGCACGTAGAAATAATAAATTAACAAAATAAATGAATTTAAGTTTAAATATCATTTTAATTAGACAAGAACCATTTATTTATTCTAGGAGGACAATTATATGCGTCAAACATTTATGGCTAATGAAGCAAACATTGAGCGCAAATGGTATGTTATTGATGCTGAAGGTAAAACACTTGGTCGTTTATCATCAGAAGTAGCTGCTATTCTACGCGGTAAAAATAAAGTAACTTATACACCACACGTTGATTCAGGTGATTATGTAATTATCGTCAACGCTGCTAAAATCCAATTCACTGGTAATAAAGAACAAGATAAAATGTATTATCGTCATAGTAATCATCCAGGCGGAATCAAATCAGTTTCTGCTGGTGAATTAAAAGCTAAAAACCCAGAACGTTTACTTGAAACTTCAATTAAAGGTATGTTACCAAGCACTCGTTTAGGCGAAAAACAAGGCAAGAAATTATTTGTTTATGGTGGCGCTGAACATCCACACGCTGCACAACAACCAGAAAACTACGAGTTACGTGGTTAATTAAAAGGAGGAAATTACATTGGCACAAGTTGAATATAAAGGCACAGGCCGTCGTAAAAACTCAGTAGCACGTGTACGTTTAGTACCTGGCGAAGGTAACATTACTGTTAATAACAATGATGTACGTAGCTACTTACCATTCGAATCATTAATCTTAGACTTAAACCAACCATTCGATGTTACAGAAACTAAAGGGAACTATGATGTATTAGTTAACGTTCACGGTGGTGGCTTTACTGGACAAGCACAAGCTATCCGTCACGGAATTGCACGTGCATTATTAGAAGCTGATCCTGAGTATAGAAGTTCTTTAAAACGCGCTGGATTACTTACTCGTGACCCACGTATGAAAGAACGTAAAAAACCAGGTCTTAAAAAAGCTCGTCGTTCACCACAATTCTCAAAACGTTAATTTGTCCGAACTATTGCGAAAGTATTCGCATACAGTCTGGGTACGTAAACTGCCTCAGCAATTTGCGTTTAATTAAAGACATTTTGTTCATACATTGTGTGTACTAGTATCATATCTAATATTTTTTGAACTTCCCATCATTGTATGGGAAGTTTTTTTATTCTATACAATTAATGTGTATTAATCATATAACTATTTATTAGCGATTAAATTGAATAAGTCACAATATGACGGGTATAACAAATGAAAAATGTAATAGAGGTAATGCGTATGTCATTCAATAAGCAACGTATGATATTAGAAAAATGTTTAATAGTAATGATGCTAATTATTTTATCTAGCAGTATGGTTCTGTTAAGAGATCAAGTACTCAATAAACCAATTATTAAAAACATAAATGACAGTGAATCAATCCCCACTTTTTATTTACATGGTTTTGGAGGAGCAAAGTATTCAGAGAATTATATGGTGAATTCCGCTGTTCAAAAAGGCGATACAAACGAAATCATTGAAGCAAAAGTTAAGCCAAATGGAAAGGTGACATTTGAAGGGACAATAGATCCTAACGCCAAACGCCCTATGATTAAAATCATACTAGAAGATAATAGGAATAAGAACGTGTATGAAAATGCGCGATGGATTAAAAATGTCATTTATACCTTTAATGCGATGTACCATTTTGAAAAGTTTAATTTCGTAGCACATTCAATGGGAAATCAGTCTTTTAGTTACTATATGTTAAATTATGGTGATAACCAACAATTACCTAAATTAAATAAACAAGTAAGCCTAGCTGGGAACTTTAACGGTGAAGTTGATATCAATGGGTTAGATTTGGATATAGAAATAGATAAGAGGGGAAAGCCTAATAAAATGTTAGAAAAATATAGAAATTTATTAACAATGAAAGATCATTATCCTAGAAATTCAAAAGTTTTAAATATTTATGGAGATCTGAAAGATGGGACAAATTCTGATGGTAAAGTGACTAATGTATCCTCTAAATCACTCAAATATTTATTACCAAACCAACATGACGGTTATACAGAATATAAAGTTAATGGCCCTAAAGCCAAGCACAGTGAATTACCTCATAACGTACAAGTGATAGATAGAGTAAATGAATTTTTATGGAACGATAAATAAGATAAATTTCAATTTAGCTGAGGTATTCATTAATATCCGCGCTACTCATATTCATAACAAAGATTAAATAGAACAAAAATAGTAAAGTCCCACTCCTAAAAGTATTGAATGAGTGGGATTGATACATAAGTTTACCTTAGGCGAGCCCATTTTAAGAAAACAACAGTGGTTTATATAAGTGCTTCAGTGCTTGTATTCATTTCTGTGCTACACTTTTTCATCGTATTTATTAGATGTTAAGAAACAAAACATTATGTTGATTCAAATTTATCTTTTTCAGATGCTAATAAGTACAATAAGTTTTTTCGATTTTGTTCAGCGAATACATGTGGTTGAATCATTATTTCATCCGCATTATAATACGTAGCGATTTCTTGTAGTTTTAAAAATACTTCACCTGGTAAACCACTTATAACACGCTTTTCGTTTTGTTTTATTTTTTCTAATTCTCTATTCGAAGACTGTCTTTGTTTTGCATAAGCAATTGAAGGGTAAGTTTTTGGTTGATTTAAATAACTAATACGGAGTAACCAAAGATGAAAAGCTCGCTCCAAATCTTTTACTTTTTGCATATTATCAGCAGTGATAACAAAGGTTGAAATAATGACGTAGGGTGATTGGTTTGGATATAATGTTTTAAATAACTGGCGATAGTAGCTTATAGAAGTATTGATTTTATCTTTATTCTGTCCCATTAATGTTGTAACAAAGGGTAAGCCTTGTTGTGCAGCAAGCTTAGCGCTTTGTTGACTGGTGCCTAACAAATACATGGTAGGCTGTGTTTGAATGAATGGCGTTGCATATAATCCGGTAAATCGTTGATGTTCACTGTTATCATTAAAGTAATCTATTAAATCTTTAATTTGTGTATTAAAATCAACATGAGCCGTTTTATTTTCATTTAACGCGTGATTTACATTTTTAAAACTATATGAACGCCCAATACCTAAATCAACTCTGTCAGAATGACGTGCTTCCATTATTTTAAAAATTTCTGCTATCTTGTAGGCACTATAGTGAGGCAACATAACCCCACCGCTGCCAATATGCATTGTTTTAGTATTTTCTAAGAGGGTCATCATAAGCATTTCAGGAGCACTAGAAGCTACTGAAAATACTTTATGATGTTCTGCAATCCAGAATCGATAAAATTCTAAAGATTCGGCTAATTGCGCCAATTCAATTGAATGATTAATAGCTTGAGTTGCATTACGCCCCTCAAAAATTGGAACGTAATCTAAAATACTTAATCTCATATCCAACTCTCCTTAACAGGTAATTACGCATTGTTATATTTAGATAGCATAACATGATATTAAAAATACAGATAAGCGATTTGATTGATTGTATAACTACATATCTATAGAATGAGGGCAAAGATGAAATGGAGGCAAAATAATGAAAACAGAACGCATTGTATTAGCAAAACGACCTGAGGGCATACCTTCAGATGAGGTTTTTAGATATGAAACTGTTGAACTAGATGAGCCAAACAATGATGAAATTCAAGTAGAAGCTATTTATATATCAGTAGACCCATATATGCGTGGGAGAATGGATGATAGCGAATCATATGTACAACCATTTCAATTGGACGAACCATTATCAGGACATATTGTCGGAAAAGTCGTTCAATCAAAAGCTGATTCATTTGAGAAAGGTGATATGGTAATGGGACAGTTACCATGGCAAAAAGTATCAAACGTATCAGCACAAAATATAAATAAAATTACTCAAACAGATATACCTTCCTATTTATATCTCAGTGTTTTAGGAATGACAGGACAAACTGCTTATCATGGCTTGTTAAAAATTGGGGACCCTAAAGAAGGCGAAACTGTTGTCGTCTCTGCAGCATCAGGAGCTGTAGGATCAGTCGTGGGTCAAATTGCTAAAATAAAAGGCGCGCGCGTGGTTGGCATTGCAGGTGGCACAACAAAAACGAAATATTTAACCGAGCAATTAGGTTTTGATGCAAGCGTAGATTATAAAGCTGATGACTTTTCTGAACAATTAGCTCAAGCTGTGCCTGATGGCGTAGATGTTTACTTTGAAAATGTTGGTGGCGATGTAGCAGATGAAGTAATGAAACATTTAAATCAATTTGCTAGAATCCCAGTTTGTGGCGCTATTTCTGGATACAATAACGAAGAAATTGAGTTTGGACCACGTATACAACCAATTTTAATAAAATCACAAGCACTTATGAAAGGGTTTATTGTTGCTAATTACGCCGATGATTTTACAAACGCAAGTAAAAATCTTGCACAATGGGTAAGCGAAGATAAGATAAAAACGAAGACTTCTATTGTAGAAGGTTTTGACAATTTGCCTAATGCTTTTAGAAATTTATTTACTGGTGATAATTTTGGTAAACAAGTTGTTCAAGTATCAAATAATTTATAATTGAAGGAGATGCTCGTATGAAAGCAGTAGGTGCAGACAAACCATTTAAATTAAATGAAGGTAACCAATTTTATGAAATGGAACAAGAGATGCCACAGCCTAAACAACGTGAGCTATTAGTCCGTTTAAAGGCTATCAGTGTCAATCCTGTAGATACTAAAATTAGACAATCTCCTCTTAATGAAGCACCTAGGATTTTAGGCTACGATGCTGTAGGTGTTGTAGAAGCAGTAGGAGATGCAGTGAAATATTTTAAAGCGGGCGATGAAGTTTATTATTCGGGTTCACCTGCTTACCAAGGTTCAAATCAAACACACCAACTTGTAGATGAACAACTGGTAGCGTTCAAACCTAATAATATTTCTGACACAGAAGCGGCAAGTTTACCTCTAACTGGTTTAACAGCTTCTGAAACATTGTTTGATGTTTTTAAAATCTCGCATAACCCTGAAGATAATAAAGGCAAATCTTTATTAATTATCAATGGTGCGGGTGGCGTTGGTAGTATTGCTACACAAATTGCAAAACATTATGGATTACATGTTATTACAACCGCCTCGCGTGATGAAACATATAATTGGTCAAAATCATTAGGTGCGGACATTGTGTTGAATCATAAAAATAATCTAGCAGATGAGTTCAAAAAATATGAAATTAGTGAAGTAGATTATATCTTTTGCACATTTGATACAGACCTGTATTATGAAAAAATGATTGAATTAATTAAACCTCGCGGTATCATAGCAACAATCGTAGCATTTAATAATAAACAAGATTTAAACTTATTAAAACCAAAGAGTATTACGTTTACACATGAGTATATGTATTCACGTCCATTAAATGAAACAGAAGATATGGGCATACATGGGGAATACTTAAAAGATATTGCTGATAAAATAGAAGCGGGCATTTATAAACCGACAGTTAATAAAGTAATCAATGGTTTAACAGCAGATAATATTTACCAAGCGCATAAAAAAATAGAAGATCAGAGTATGATTGGTAAACTTGTTATTTCAATCTGAATAAAAAGTTCAATTTTACTCTCTGATTATATTTGTGACCGAAACATTAGTAGTGTTTCGGCCTTTTTTTATTTAAGTTATCCTAGGTTTGGATATGAAATTGGTGTAGAAAATATAATATAAATGCGTCCTAGTCTATATAATAATGAATTAATTATATGCGCTTAAATTTAATAGAATAAGCACTAATAATTGTAAAAACACAATTATAGGATAAAATAAAAAATAACCTAGCATATTATACTTTAAACATTACGTTAAATGTATATAAATATGTAATTTACGAATAATAAAACATTGTGAGGGTATAAGTGTCACATAAAGCAAAGGGAGAGTGTCATTTTAATATGCGTTTTAAAAAATTAACAGTTGTTTTTTGGGTAGCATTAACTATTTGCACGCTATTTGTTATATATGGTGCAGTTGCACCTAAACAATTAGAAACAATCACCCAAAATATCACTAATTTTATCGCAGTTCATTTCGGATGGTACTATTTATTATTAGTACTTGCCATATTAGTAGTTTCAATCTATTTACTGTTTTCTAGATATTCAACAATAACTTTAGGTGAAGAGGGTGAAGACCCAGAATTTTCATTAAAGTCATGGTTTGCTATGTTATTTAGTGCAGGTATGGGGATAGGCTTGGTGTTTTGGACAACAGCGGAACCGATAAGCCATGCCTTCACATTAACGCCAATACATAAAGCTGGTTCTCAAACCGCAATTAATGAAGCGATGCAATTCTCATTTTTCCATTGGGGTGTACATGCTTGGGCTGTTTATGGCATCGTCGGCCTTATATTTGCGTACTTTAACTTTCATAAAGGATATCCGGGATTGGTTAGTGCCACACTAAGACCAATACTAGGAGATAAAATGATGAAGGGACCCATTGGCGGGGCAATTGATGTACTCGCTATTATTGCTACGGTGACAGGAGTTGCTGCCACACTTGGTTTTGGTGCGCTACAAATTAACGAAGGCCTAAACTTTCTGTTTGATTTGCCTTCTAATTTTATGACACAAGCTACAATTATCGTTATCGCCA
The DNA here is from genome assembly GCF_017891975.1 of Staphylococcus sp. GDY8P131P. Classification (NCBI taxonomy): domain Bacteria; kingdom Bacillati; phylum Bacillota; class Bacilli; order Caryophanales; family Staphylococcaceae; genus Staphylococcus; species Staphylococcus sp. GDY8P131P. Next base: position 22,333 of record NZ_JAESKF010000007.1, on the reverse strand, counting down.
CTATATTATTTACATGGTCAGCTTGGTCAGGTATTGATAAAGGGATTAAGAGTTTAAGTAATATCAATATGTTCTTAGCTTTCATCGTGTTAATCATTTTATTCTGTGTTGGGCCAACGTTAAATATATTAAATACATTTACCAATTCACTTGGTGATTATATTGCGAATTTCTTTAATATGAGTTTACGTATCCCACAATCAGGAGGAGAAAAGTTTCAATGGTTACAACAATGGACGATCTTCTATTGGGCATGGTGGGTTTCTTGGGCGCCGTTTGTAGGTATATTTATCGCTCGAGTCTCTCGTGGTAGAACAATTAAAGAATTTATCTTAGGCGTGTTATTCGTACCCGCGCTTGTTTGTTTCTTATTCTTTGCAGTATTCGGCGCTTCTGCTATTTATTTACAACAAAGCGGCATTGCAAATATTGCTAAAGAAGCAACCGAAACAGCAACGTTTGCAACACTTGAACATTTCCCATTAGGATTTTTACTTAGCATCATTACACTTGTTGTTATTATAATCTTTTTTGTCACTTCGGCAGACTCAGCCACTTATGTGTTAGGTATGCTGAGTTCTAAAGGAAGCATTAACCCTTCAGGCATTGTTAAAGTGAGCTGGGGTGTTATTTTAGCATTATTTGCTATGATTATGATTTATACTGGTGGTACGCAATCCATTCAAAATTTATTAATTATTGCAGCCTTGCCATTTTCTATTGTTATCATATTTATGATTTGGTCTTTATTTAAATCATTATCTATAGAGAAGCCAAGACCTAGTAACAAATTGTTTATTTCAGATGATAAGTATTTACAATATCGCAAGGCGCATCAAGACGATCAAACCAATACACAGACAGAGAATAGCAACTAACGAAAAATTATTTTACCAAATAGATTATAAATTCAATATAAAATGTTTCTATGTTTTTTAATAGGGGTATTAAGTATGTATGACATGTACATATAATTTAACTATAGGAGGTGTCATACGAGGTGAAACGAATTAAAAATTTTATACTTGGCCTATTAATCGTAGTCATCGTTGGGTTCTTGCTATTTATGTATATTAAAGATTCTAGAATTAGCGAGTATCAAAACTATTTCAATCAATTTAATTGGTTTGAACCAACACTTATTGGCTTAGCAGCATTGCTCATTATCATAGGTCTCATACTTGTATTTAGCTTGTTTAAACCTACGTATAGAAAACCTGGACTTTATAAAGATTACGAAGATGGACATATTTACGTATCCAGAAAAGCAGTAGAAAAATCTGCTTACGATACGCTTGTAAATTATGATCAAATTCGACAACCTAATGTTATAGCTAAACTATATAACAAGAAAAAGAAATCGCATATTGCTTTAAAAGCAGATTTCTTTGTTCCTGGTGATGTTCAGGTTGGTTCATTAACAGAAGAAATTAGAAATGATATTAAGCAAAACGTTGAGCATTTCACAGAATTACCAGTTTCAAAATTAGAGGTTAATGTTAGAGATCAAAAAACCTCAGGCAAACGTGTGTTGTAAGGGAGGGTTATCATGGCTAACAATAATAACCAACAAAGACAAGATTCTACACAAGAAGTTGTTGATTTTTTTAAAACATTTAAATGGAGAATAATCGGATTTTTAGCATTCTTGATTATCGCAATATTATTTTTAACATTAGGTTTCTGGAGCACAATATTAATTATTATTTTATGTTTGATTGGAATTGGTATCGGGTATACTAAAGACCGTAAACAAGATTTTCTGAATTTCTTAAATCGATGGAGTTAATTCTTATTGATTCAATATTTAGCAATTAAAAATCTTATAAAACAAAGGAGAATTAATTATGGCAGTAGATAATAACAAAGCTAAACAAGCATATGATAACCAAACAGGAGTAAATGAAAAAGAACAAGAGCAACAACAAAAACAACAGGAGCAACAGCAAGAACCACAATTCAATAATAAATTAACTTTCTCTGACGAAGTAATTGAAAAAATTGCTGGTATTGCTGCACGTGAAGTGAATGGCATTTTAGAAATGAAAGGCGGATTCGTTGATAACATTTCTAGTTCATTTGGTAGCACGAGCAACGTGACACAAGGCGTTAGTGTTGAAGTTGGAGAAAAACAAGCAGCAGTAGACTTAAAAGTTATTTTAGAATACGGTGAATCAGCACCAAAAATCTTCCGCAAAGTTACTGACTTAGTTAAAGAACAAGTCAAATATATCACTGGTCTTGAAGTGGTTGAAGTAAATATGCGTGTTGAAGATGTGATGACTAGAAAAGAATGGACACAAAAAAATGAAAAAAGCCAAAATTCAAATAACGAAGACAAAGGATTACAATAATTCTTAATATCAATATAAATTATAAAACTACTGATAAGCAGATGCTTATCAGTAGTTTTATTTTGCTATTTGAAATAAAATGTTCAGGCGCTTTATTAATTGTAATGTAACGGGTTGTCAACCTGTATATAAGTATAGTAATCTGCTTCATCCACTAAACGCATCGTTGTTACACATTTATAATCTATTTTTGGCGCAAATAAGATTGATTTGATTTGATTTATTCTTTGTTGATCATCGATTGTACGCGCAATATCGTCTAGTTTTTTAGTTAATAAGTCACGTACGATTGACCAAATTTGGTTTTCTAATTGTTTATGATTACTTGATTGTGCAATACTAGCAATTAATTCACCAAGATGGTTTTGGATACTTGAGTAAAAGACTTTATTAAATACCGTTTGTGATTGATTGGTTAAAATTAACGATTTTTCATGAAAATCTGCTGTACTGTACCCCATTTTATTTAAATGCGATGTATCAATTCGTAAACCTTCAAAATCACGTATATAAAGCATATCTAATAGGCCGTCGTCTCCAAATGTAGCAATAGCATTCTGTAGATGGGCTTCAAGTGCAATACCATATTTAACGTAAAGCGGTATTACTAAATCTATTAACGCTTGACTATAGTGCTTAATCCAAACTAAAGCAGCTGACTCAAAGCTATGAATTTTCTTCGCCACTTGATATTTAGTGATTAATGATACAATGGGTGGTTCGTCATTATAGATTGTCGATGCTACTAACACAGAAGGAACCATAGGTATTGTATTTTCTTTGATTAAGTTATATATGTTTGTTCTAAATAAGGTCCCTAGTTGTTCACTTCTAATGGTTTGGTCTGCTTTATCTGAAACGTTATAAAAGTGGATTCCTGCTAGTTCGTCAATCGTATCAGCCTGAATATGGTTGAATAATGTATCATTTTGTATAATATCATTGAGTATGCACGTAACTTGCGGACCATTTATGGTTGTTTGCTCAGATAGTGTTCTAATTTCTCCAGTAATGTGAACGTTGGTTGATAATTTAATATGTGGCAAGGTTTCAGGAAATTTTGGCATCAACGTTCTAAAAGATAATCCTGCAAAATACGATTGTTGATATTCAATAGGGATGATTTCTTGTTGTTCTAGTTCTTTTGAATACGCTTTTAAGAGAATATGATCATATTGCCAAGGGTGTACAACCATAACGGCATATTGATTGATATATTCTGCACCAACCTGTTTTATAACTTCAGTTTTTAACCCATTAAATAAATTATAAATTAAATTATTATAATCTCCCGAACATGTCTGAAATTTAGCTATAGATTTATGTATTAATATAAATTGTAAAGGAATAGACTGACCAAATTCTGCTGAATAGTTGATAACTGTTTCAGGTGTCATGCCTTTGCGCAATTTTGCACCGGGATGGAGCGGGTGGCCTTCAATAACAAACTGTTCAGAGGCTAAATAACTATCTTTTGCTTTGGTGATTAAATCATTTAAGGATTGATTATTCTGCTCTAATAAATATTTTTGGTAGCTTAATGCAATCGCCATATTTGCCACGCTATTATTTAAATCTTCATAGAATTGAGCACTAGCTGCATTATCTAATTCTGGGGCTACCGATAAAATACAGTTTAAAACGTCATTTGGATGTAAAACTCTTTCGACATGGTCGTCTTCTTCTAAATAAAACGGTCCAGTGACGGCTAGACGATCAAAAGCGTGCGTACCTGTTATAGGTGCATACAAGGTTTTGTTAATTTTAGGGAAAGCAATAGATAATAATTTATTTTCTTCAGATAGTTGAGGCGCGCCTACATCTTTGTTATCAATAATTTTGCTGTGTTGGTGACTCTGTACTAAATTTTCTCGATATAAAGATGAGATCAATCTTTGCGATATTTTATCTCTACTTTCTAATAACACCTCTTGAAATAAATTTGCCCATGTTTGATTTATAGACGATAAATAATCAAAAGCATATTGTTCATCATTAGTCATTTTATTTATTAAATTATAATTAATACTTTTTGAATTCATAAAGCACCTCTAAAAAAATTATTTTACAAAAGTATAAGATATTTGTATAATCCATAATATCGATAATGATAATTATTATCAATTAAAAAGTCGGGTGAAATGTATGGCAAGATATTTTTTTCCAAGTTCTTTCTTTTTGTTTCTAGGAAATTGGATTGGACATATCACTTTAAATTGGTATGTATATACGTTATATCATAACGCAATTTACCTTGGACTCATTAATTTTTTCCGACTTGTACCTATTTTGCTCATTAGTGTATGGGCGGGCGCGTTAGCAGATAGATGCAATAGAGGAAAATTATTGAAAATAACCATCTCTACTTCTTTATTACTTACCACTTTACTGTGTTTTTTAATCTTTTTAAATGGGGAGTTACCAATAATAGTATTTTTATTATATTCACTTGGAAAAGGTGTGATGGGCGCTATAGAAACACCAGTGCGCCAATCTGTTCTGCCAGATTTAACAGAGCGTTTAACTACGACTCAAGCAGTCTCATATCATTCATTTATAATCAATATATGTCGATCTATTGGTCCAGCCATAGCGGGATTTGTAATAGCAGGTTATAATGCACAAATAAGTTTTAATATCCAAGCTATAGCCTACTTTATTTCGTTGATGATGTGTTTGCCTTTGAAATTTAAGCCATCGCATTTGGTTAAAGAGAAAGAAACAATGAATACTAAATTTGTCTTCAACTATTTTAGTAACAACAAAATCGGGGCTAGAATATTTTTAACTTCTTTATTTATCATGGCTACAGGTTTTACATATACATCATTGTTACCAGTTTTAACAGATAAAACATTTCCTGAACAAGTAACCATGTTTGGGTCTGCAATGACCTGTGCTGCAATTGGTGGTATTATTGCAACAATGATTTTGCCTAAAGTACTAGAAAGTATATCAATGGTAAAAATGTATTATTTTAGTTCAATATTATTTGGTATTTCACTATTAGTAAGTATTAGCCCAAATATGATTATATTTTTTATTTCAGTATTCTTAATCGGGCTTTTTAGCCAATGGGCACGTACGACTAACAGAATATATTTTCAGCATCGTGTTAAATCAGAGCATAGAGGGAAGATACTTAGTGTTGTAATGATGGATAGAGGGATGATTCCATTAGGAGCGATGATAATGAGTTTCTTAACAGAATATATCGGTATCATCGAGACTTTTATCATCATGGGGCTAAGTACTGTCATTATCACATTGGTATTTGGCATGATGAATAGACAAAGAAAAAATGGAGGCAATGTTGTATGATGCATCATATTTGGAAATTGGCAGATGAGAATATTCAACACCGCATAATGAACGCGGTTCTTAAAGAAAACATTTTTCCAGAAAAAATGTTTTTTAAGGAATTTGATAATTACGTAGAATTACAATATAAAGGGCAAGCGTTAAATGTATCTTATTTAAGAAAAAGTGCGATGATGCGTTATGTCTTCAACGGTGAAATTCACTATATAAAAGGTGACAATATTGTTTCCATTAAAACATTAGAACAATTGCTTGAGGTATTAAATAATCAATTTAATACCCCAATTAGCCAACGGCTAACTGAAGAATTACAGTCCAGTCGTGCAGGACTTGCATTGAGCTATGAACATTTTAACCATAGAGAGTCAATGATTCAGGCTAGTTTAAAGTTTTCAAGATTGCCAGTAACCATTAATTTCTTTACATGGTTACAGCATATGAAAGAAGATAATGGTATTAATGATTTAAGTTATTCTGAAAGTCTCGTCATAGAAGGACATCCAACGCATCCACTAACCAAAACGAAATTACCATTAACGAATGAAGAAATTAAATTATATGCACCTGAATTTGAAAAGACGATTGCATTAAAAGTGATGCTTATTCATAAGCAAGATAGTGTAGCGACTTCGATGGAAGAAGATGATCAATATATATTAAACCACGTGATACCTGAATATAGATATAAATTGAAAGCATTTTTAGAACCGCATCATTTAGAATTAAACGATTATCGCGCTATACTCGTGCATCCATGGCAATATGAAAACGTGATTCCACAACAATTTGTATACTGGTTAGAGGAACATCGTCTTTTAACTACACCATTTGAAGTTGAAGCGAAAGCAACATTATCGTTCAGAACAATGGCGTTAATGAATAAGCCATTCCATATTAAGTTACCAGTCGATATTCAAGCCACAAGTGCAATAAGAACTGTTTCCCCTGTTACAACGGTGGATGGGCCAAAGTTAAGTTATGAGTTACAAGAAATGTTAAATGTTTACCCACAGTTAAAAGTAGCAATGGAACCTTATGGTATACATGCCCAAACTAATGAAGATATAGCACGTCAATTAGCTTGTATCGTGCGTTATGAACCACAAACCACAACAAATGGACTTACTTTAGTAACTGGCAGTTTAGTAAATAAAAATCCTGTAGATAACCAGGTCATCGTTGATAGTTATTTAGAATGGCTAGGGGTAGGTGTAACAAACAAAGCAATTAAACAATTTATAAGTCACTATGCTGAAACACTTATCCAACCATTAATTGGCTATATACAAGATTATGGAATTGCTTTAGAAGCACATATGCAAAATACTATTGTTAGTTTAGGACCAGATTTTCAAATGAAATTTATGGTGAGAGATCTAGGGGGTTCTAGAATTGATTTAAAGACTCTAACAAGACAATTACCCAATGTTAAGATTACAAATAAAAGTTTAGCTGCTGAGAATATTGAAGCGGTTATTGCTAAGTTTCAACACGCTGTGATTCAAAATCAAATTTCAGAATTAATACATCATTTTTCACAATATAATAACGTCAATGCAGATGAATTATTTGCGATTGTAAGTGAAGTAATAGAACAGTCAATCGATACTAAAAAGGCGCATGCGCAAGTGTTAAGACAAACATTGTTTGGACCCAAAATTAATGTGAAGGCATTGCTACGTATGCGTATGGAAGGCAAAGTAAAAAAATATTTAACAGTTGATTTAGATAATCCTATAAGTAATGAGGTGTAATGATGGCGCAATTAAAAGTAAACCTTTCTAAAATTAAATATAATGCTTACATTTTAAATACGCTTTTAAAACAGCATCACATTCATTTTACACCTGTTCTCAAATGTGTAGCTGGAGATAGAAAAATAGTAGAAACATTAAAAAGCGTTGGACTTACACATTTTGCTGATGCAAGAATAAATAATATTTTAAAAAGTAAAGATGATGATATCACTTATATGATGATTAGAACTGCTAACCACCAAGAATTAGAAGATATTGTGCAATGCGTTGATACGAGTATTCAAACAGAATTGGATACCATCCGACAAATTAATGAAATAGCAAGCAAGCAAAAAGTAAAACACAAGATATTATTAATGGTTGATTGGAAAGATTCTAGAGAAGGGGTGCTCACTTATGATGTGCTCGCTTATATTAGAGAAATCATTAATATGCATCACATACATCTTGAAGGGTTAGCTTTTAACTTTATGTGTTTTAATGAAATAGCACCAACGGAAGAAGATGTTGAGATGATTAACCAGTTTGTAAATTCGGTAGAAAAAGCCTCTCATTTGAAATTCAAAACAATATCAGGTGGCAATTCTAGTATGCTATTACAAATGCTCTATAATGATTTAGGTAAAATGAATGATTTAAGAATTGGTGAAACTTTATTTAGGGGTGTGGAAACGACGACAAACCAGCATTTAGATACCCTATATCAAAACGCTATTATTTTAGATACAGAAATTGTTGAAATCAAACCACGTATTAATATTAATAATGGTCAACAATACCTTCAAGCAATTCTGGATATTGGAAATTTAGATACCAATGTAGACGACATTAAACCTTTATATCATAATGTCGATGTACTTGGAGCTACGAGTGATCATTTAATGATAGACCTACTGAATAATGATCATTATCAGATTGGCGATAAAATACAATTTAGTTTAGGATATAAAGCTTTAGCACAAAGTATGTTTATGTCGCATTTAAATAGATTTTATTTAAATGATCTAGCGATTGAAGCAATGTGCTGTGAAAAAAATGTAAAAAAAATGAATAAGATTTAGTTTTTATCAAATGTTATTAAAAAACTTATTGACATTGATAATCGTTATCAATAAAATTAGAGGTGTAATGATACATATCTAAGGAGTGAAAACGATGAAGCACAAAGCTAAATGGATGGGTCTATTATTTTTAACATTAACAGCTCTCTTATTAGTAGCATGTGGTAAAGTGGGGGGTAATGACTCAGATGAATCCAACAAAGAAAGTAAAAGCAAAGACAGCGTTGCTATTAAACATGAGGGAGGCACAACCCATATTGATAAAAAACCCCAACGTGTAGTGTCACTTGAATTTTCATTTGTTGATGCATTGGCAGCATTGGATATTAAACCAGTGGGTGTAGCAGACGATGGTAAAAAAGATAGAATATTAAAACCCATCCGCGATAAAATCGGTGACTATAAATCAGTAGGCGCACGTAAGCAACCAAACTTAGAAGAAATTAGTAATCAAAAACCAGATCTTATTATTGCCGATAGTAATCGTCACAAAGGTATACAACAGGATTTAGAAAAAATAGCACCAACCATCATGTTACCGAGTTTCGATAGTGACTATAAAGATAATATAGAAGCTTTTAAAACAATCTCTAAAGCTGTAGGTAAAGAAGATAAAGGTAAAGATAGATTAAAAGAACATAATGAATTAATGGATAAGTATAAGAAAGAGATTACTATGGACAAATCTCAACCCGTATTAGCTACAGTTATTGCAAAATCAGGTTTATTAGCACATCCAGAGAATACTTATGTAGGTGACTTATTAAAAGAACTTGGTTTTAATAATGCGCTTAATAAAACTGAAACAGATAATCTATCTAAATATTTAAAAGGCCCTTATGTACAATTGAATTCAGAAGTGCTTTCAGATATTAATCCTGGGCGTATGTTTATCATGGTTGATAAGGGCAAAAATGACCCTAACTTGAAAAAACAAGAAGAAGAGCCGGTTTGGCAAAGCCTAGATGCTGTTAAAAATGATAATGTCTCTGTTGTAGATAGAAGCACTTGGGCACGTGCGCGTGGTATTATTTCTTCTGAAGAGATTGCTAAACAATTAGTAGATATCTCAAAAAATGAACAAAATGATAAACAACAAAAGTAAGGTGAATGGTAAATGACTAAGTTAGATAGCATTAACCAAACCAGAACTGAAGATAAGAAAAATAAAAAACGCACTGCACTCACGTTTATTGTGAGTGTGTGTGCGCTTTTTGTCATTATCTATTTTAACTTAAGTATTGGCTCGTCTCGTATCGCTTTAGATGATTTTAAAGATTATTTTTTAACACATTCTGATTCAAAACAGACATTTTTAATACATAATGTACGAATGCCTAGAATGCTAGCTGGATTGTTAATCGGAGGAGCGCTCGGACTAGCTGGTTTACTAATGCAAGCAATGACTAGAAACCCATTAGCATCACCCCAAATTTTTGGTGTTAATTCAGGGGCTTCTTTTGTTATTGTTTTCATCACAATGATTATGCCAGCATTGTCTACGTACGCTACAATATTAGCGTTTATTGGCGCTTTCATTGGAGGGCTAACTGTGTATGCTTTATCTGGGTCTACGAGAGGTATGACGCCAGTCAAATTAGCACTTGCCGGCATGGCAATTCACCTATTCTTTTCAAGCTTGACGCAAGGGATTATCTTATTAAATGAAGATGCTACCTCGACCGTTATGTTTTGGTTAGTAGGTTCATTATCATCTGTTACTTGGACACAAGTATTAGGTATTACGCCTTGGTTGATCATTGCGTTTATCTGCACAGTATTGATATCCAAACAGCTGACAATTATGGAATTAGGTGAAGATTTGGCTACTTCATTAGGGCAAAACGTCAAATTGATGCGGGTGATGATTGGTATCTTAGTGATTGTATTGGCAGGTACTTCCGTTTCCATAGCGGGGCCAATTGGATTTGTAGGACTAATTGTGCCTCATATAGTTAAATATTATATTAAAACAGATTATAGATTTATGGTTCCATTAACAATGATAATTGGTGCAAACTTATTATTATTATCCGATGTTTTAAGCAGATTAATCGCCTTTCCTTTTGAGTCACCCGTTGGCATCGTAACATCGTTTATCGGTGCGTTTTATTTCTTAGCAATCACGATTAAAGGAGTGAAAAGACTATGAAGGGAGGAGTAACATTTCGCTATATACTTGTTTTAATATTGCTAATACTTTCGGCAATTGCATCACTTTCAATTGGTGCGGTATTAATTAACCCAATTGAAGCGGTGAATAGCCTTTTTATGCAAGATAATTTTATAATTAATGAATATAGAGCACCTAGAATGTTTCTAGCGTTTATTGTAGGGAGTAGTCTTGCAATTTCTGGCGCATTAATACAAGGTGTGGTAAGGAATGCGCTCGCATCACTAGATGTAATTGGAATTACAAAAGGCGCCAGTTTATTTGCTGTCGTGATTATCATGCTATTTCCTTCAGCTCCTTTATTTATATTGCCTTTTGGATCATTTATAGGTGCATTGATGATTAGCTTGATTTTAACTTTATTGATTTCCAAATTTAATGTAAAAGGGTCTAAATTAGCATTAATTGGTTTAGCTATCGGTGCAATATGTACTGCAATTGTCCAATATTTACTAATTCGAAATCCGCTTGATGCAAATACAGCATTGGTATGGCTTACTGGTAGTTTATATGGTCATAATATGTCGCACGTTTGGGTGATATTGCCGTGGTTTATAATTGCACTACCAATTATATTTTACTATTGCCATCAACTAGATATCCTAACATTAGGGGATGATGTGGCAATAGCATTAGGCGCAAAAGTAAAGAAAGTAAAAGCTATCCTTTTGTTTTTAGCAGTTATATTGGCTGGCGCATCGATATCAGTTGTTGGTGGGTTGAGTTTTTTAGGACTCATTGCACCTCATATAGCGCGGCAGTTAGTAGGGCATAAACACAAACATATTACGGTTATGTCTGGCTTACTAGGTGCCTTAATATTAATGATAAGTGATAGTCTTGCTCGAGGTATTCATCCGCCAATTGATATCCCAGTTGGCGTCATCGTAGCGATAGTAGGCGTACCTTATTTCCTATTTTTATTAAGAAGATTATAAAAGAAGCATATAAAAGATTGATTTAGTAAGCGCTTTCATATAAAGTGGAATTGATTCTATTGAAATTAGGGTCAATTCTTTTTTTCTATAAAAAAGTAGAGACACCAAAAAGACATAAAAATATGATTTACATATTTATACATAATAGGTTATAATTATTGCTGTTGCTTTTTAAAGTGTTTATAAAAATATATGCACCTAAGGGGTGAACGAAATGAATGAATATAATAAAGCACAAATTATCAGAGGAAGATTAAAATTCATTTTGATGTCTGTTTTAGGTATTATACTTTTTTTAATTCCTATAACGGTTACTGAAGATGGAGAAAAGCAAACGACTTTACCTGTGGCGTTTTTAGCAGGATTATTAAAAGACTTATTGGGTAATGCGATGCCATTAGTTATTGTATTGATTATTACAATATCCGGTATACTATCCTTAATATGCTCAACAGCCTTAAAAAATAAATTAAATCCAGAAGGATTAATGAACAATGCATTTAATGTAAAGATTGTATGGCTTCTTTTAAGAATATTAGCTGTAATCTTTGTGTGGATGACATATTTAAAAATAGGGCCAAAAGCAATTTACTCTGCTGATACAGGAGGCCTTGTGTTTGAAAGTTTATTACCAACACTCGTGACTGTATTTTTCTTTGCAGCACTATTTTTACCATTGTTAATGGAATATGGTTTACTAGAATTATTGGGGCCTATTTTCAGACCAATAATGAGACCATTATTTACGTTGCCTGGCCGCTCTACAGTAGACAATTTAGCATCATTTATTGGTGACGGCACAGTAGGCGTATTAATCACAAGTAGACAATACGAAGAAGGATTTTATTCTAGACGGGAAGCAACTGTTATAGCGACGACATTTAGTGTTGTATCATTAACATTTGCAATTGTAGTAGCTGAGACTGTACACATGCAAAACCATTTCTTTTATTTTTACTTGTCAGTAATTATTTCATGTATTGTTTGTGCATTGATTTTACCAAGAATTTGGCCGCTTAGATCGATTAAAGACGAATATTCAAAAGAAGTATCCGAAGAAATGAGAACAGAAAAATTACCTGATAACAAAACTGCATTAAGCCACGGATTTGATATGGCTACAGAAACTGGTATTAAAGCACCAGGATTTAAAGCATTTTTTAAATCAGGTTTTAAAACAGTGATGGATATGTGGTTTGTCATTTTACCAGTTGTCATGAGTGTAGGTACGTTAGCGACAATTATTGCAACGTATACACCAATTTTTGCTATTATTGGCAAACCTTTTGTACCATATTTAGAATTATTGCAAGTTCCTGAAGCTACACAAGCTTCTGAAACAGTTTTAATTGGCTTTGCTGATATGTTCTTACCTTCCATTTTAATTGAAGGTGTGGGAAATGATATTACGTTATTTGTCATCGGTGCTTTAAGTATTACGCAGCTGATTTATTTATCAGAAGTAGGCGGCGTCATTTTAGGTTCAAAAATACCAGTAAGTATTTTTAAACTTTTTGTTATATTCTTGATTAGAACAATTATTGCTTTACCAATTATTACTTTAATGGCACATCTGTACTTTAATTAATAATAAAAAACACACATTTTTACTATTTGGAGTTATTGTGGCAACGGTCAACATTTAAACAGAGTTTGTTTAAATAACTCCCTATATTAGTAAATGTGTGTTTGTTTATATTGAGATTTTAATTAATTAAGTTCGGATAATACGTTTGCCTTAACAATTTTATTACCTAAAATGGGTGATGTTTCATTATCAGATTTATTTTGATTATTATGTGCCTCTTTGAAAGCATCACTTTTTAGCCATCCTTTAAAAGCTTCTTCAGATTGCCACCAAGTATTAACGTACATTTGATCGTAATCTTCCTCATCATCTATTAACCATACTTCAATGCGATGGAAGCCCTCTAAATCTTGGATTTTACCACCCTGTGTAAACCTAGGAGCCAACTTTTCAGCGAATCCTTTTTTGACATCTATTCTATTTGTTACAACATACATGGTATTCACACACCTTTCAAATTATAAATTTAGTATATACCATTGATAGATGTTATTAAAATATATTGAATAGACTTATACAAACAAGAAAAAACCTGAGACTTAAAGTGAGGTCTCAGGTTTTTTCTTGTTGGCAACTTACTGACTGAATTTCAAAATATGGCAATAGCAAAGCATTTTGAAATATAGTCAAGTATGTCTAATCAGATAAGAAAATTTAATGATTTTCAATAGACTGATATTTAACGTCTATTTAATTAGTTGTTTGTATGCGCAACGATAGGTTTAAAATAATAATTATTTTGTGATTTCGTCATATACTTTTTGGTCATTTTGTGTATAAATAATGTATTCATGGTCATCAGTATCGATGATAACACGATTCGTTTTTCCAAATGTAGACCCAATGCGTGAAACTTTATCTCTATCTAGCTTAGGTACCGCATGGATATTTTGATCTTGTGAAACATTCTTAATTTCATTAGTTGGAATCTTGATGTCAGCAACTCTCCATTGAATTCTTACTTCATTATTATCTTTTTTTACTGTCATTGCCATATTACGAACACATCCTTTAAATAATTTGTAAGTTTAGCATACAATAAAATGCAATCGTTTTCAAGAGATTATGTGATACTTTTTTGTATTATGTCATACTATTTAATTTTTGCGAAAGTATGTTCGCGTTCGTAGTGATATTGTGGTAAAATTTATCCGAGAAAAGGAGAAATGAAAATGACTGGTAAAACCCACGCTTCATGCGGTTTATTAGTAGGTGCAATGACAATAGAATACTTTCAAACTGATTTATTTACATCTATTACAATTATAACACTTGCAGTTATTTCAAGTTTATTACCTGATATTTGTCACACACAAAGTAAAATAGGTAGGAGGTTTAAAATATTGAGTTTATTGGTACGAACGCTGTTCGGCCACAGGACGTTTACACATTCGTTATTATTTATTTCTTTAATTATTATCCTATTATATTTTATTCAAACACCAGATTATTATTTAGTTTCAATTATCTTTGGTTTGCTTTCCCATGTTATACTAGATATGTTAACGCCTAGAGGTGTAAAATTATTATACCCTATACCATTGACAATTAAATTCCCCTTAGTTTTTAGAACCGGAGGATTAGTAGATTTGTCGTTGGCAGGTGCGCTTACTACAGGCGCTATTTACGTATTATTCCAATCATTTTTTAATAACCTATTTTTGAATTTATAGCAGTTATGGTTGTGATTATAATTATAATAATATAAAGTACACATAGTGAATTTATATATTCTTATTAGATATAAGATATTATTTTTATCTATTATGAATATAAAGGAGAGAGGACATGCTAGATAAGAAAGAATTAGAGAAGTTTAATCAAGAACATCTAATTGAATTTGAAAAATTAATGAGCAACAATGAAAAAGAACAATTAGAAAATCAAATCGATGCACTAGATTTATCTTACATTCAAGATTTGTATAACGATTTATATGTAAATAAACAAATCATTGATGATGTGTCTTCAGTAAACGAAGTTAAATATGATGTAAAAGAAGCTTTTTCTGAAAAGGATATTACTCAATATGAAAAAGTTGGGTTAGAAGCAATCCAAAATGGAAGATTTGCAGTTGTACTTATGGCTGGTGGTCAAGGCACACGCTTAGGTTATAAAGGTCCTAAAGGTGCATTCGAAATCGAAGGTGTAAGTTTATTTGAACTGCAAGCACGCCAATTATTAGATTTGCAAGCTAAAACGGGCGTTTATATTGATTGGTATATTATGACTAGCAAAATAAACGACAAGCAAACACAAATATTTTTTGAGGAAAAGAATTACTTTGGTTACGATAAAGCACATGTACATTTCTTTATCCAAGATAATATTGTGGCGTTATCAGAAGAGGGTAAATTAGTTCTAGATGTAGATAGCAATATTTTAGAAACGCCTAACGGTAACGGTGGCGTATTTAAATCTCTTAAAAAAGCTGGTTACCTTGAAGATATGACTGAAAATGGAGTTGAATACGTCTTTTTAAACAATATTGATAATGTGTTAGTCAAAGTTCTAGATTTGTTCTTTGCAGGTTACGCGTTCCAAAATAGCATGGACGTTACTACAAAATCAATTCAACCTAAAGAAGGTGAGAGCGTAGGTAGATTAGTTACAACGAATCATAAAGACACTGTGCTTGAATACTCTGAACTAGACCCAGAAACTGCTAATCAATTAAACAATGCCAATATAGGTATACATATGTTTAAATTGCAATTCATCAATAATGTAGTAGATAATGCTTTGCCATATCATTTAGCAGTTAAACAACTTAAACAATTAGATGACGATTTTGGTGTTATTGAAAAACCTACGTTAAAATTTGAATTGTTTTATTTCGATATTTTCCAATATGCTCATAGTTTTATGACATTGCAAGTACCGAGAGAAGAGGAATTTTCACCTTTGAAAAACAAAGAAGGAAAAGATAGTGTAGAAACTGCTGCAGCTGATTTAAAACGTTTAAATAGGATCTAAGAAAAAGGTGGTTACACTAATGACTAAAACATTAGAAGCGAATAATAATAAAGTAACTAAAACATTTAAAAATATAATACCTCTAACGTTTGGGGAAGAAATTGGTAACGCAGTATCACATGGTGTTGCTGCTTTTGTTACTTTATGCATATTGCCATATGCAGCCGTACAAAGTTTCTTTACACACGGTGTGTTGGGTTCATTGAGTGTATCAATATATGTAATAAGTATTTTTCTAATGTTTTTATCCTCAACGGTATACCATACAATGCCTAATTATTCTTCCCATAAATTTATACTTAGGATTATTGATCATAGTATGATTTACATCGCTATTGCTGGGACGTACACACCTATATGTTTAGTGTTAGTGGGTGGTTGGATTGGATGGACCGCAATGATTGTGTTATGGGGGATTACACTTTGGGGTATTCTCTATAAATCTATAGCTAAAAAAGTGAATCATAAACTCAGTTTGACGATGTATCTTGTAATGGGTTGGATTGGGGTAATATTCTTACCAACGATTATTTTTGATACAACTTTAACTTTTATGTTATTTATTTTATTGGGTGGTATAGCTTATACTGCAGGTGCTTGGTTTTATGCACAAAAAGAACGCCCATATTTTCATATGATTTGGCATTTATTTATTTTAATAGCTTCTGTTTTTCATTTTATAGCTATTTTATATTTTATGTAAAACGTTTATAAAGTGATTGTTTTTCAGAACTAAAAATGAATAAAGCGTGTTATATACTTGAGTTAGCATAATTGAAGCGTGGTTAAAGACTTAGTTTTTAATTTATTAAAAATATAGTCAACTTTTGAGGGCGAGAAGGAAATCAAATTTTTAATTTGATTCTACTTCTCGCTTTAATTTTAATTATTTTTATAGGGCAATAGGCGTAATTTGAATACAACCTATTGAACTAAACGAAGAAGCGTGGTTTAGTGGACATGTTAAAAATAAATATCATATGTTAGGAGGTTTGTTATGAATATAAAAACGCTAGGCATCGTAATTGCATTGATATTAATTATGTTTATGTCTGCAATTGAAACGTCAATCGTTTCATTGGCATTACCGACAATAAGAGATGATTTAAATGTGACAGCATCTATATCCCTCATTTTTGCTGTTTATTTCATAGCCATTGTGATAGCCAATCCTATTGTAGGGGAGTTATTAGATCGTACTAAGATTATATACATAACATTATTAGGATTGGTTCTTTTTACAATAGGAAGTCTTTTTTCAGGCATGAGTAGTACGTTTGCTATTTTAATCGCATCACGTTTCGTCCAAGGTCTAGGTGCAGGTATTATGATGGCGCTAAGTCAAATTGTGCCTAAGCTTGCATTTAAAATTCCATTACGCTACAAAATCATGGGAATTGTAGGTAGCGTGTGGGGTATATCAAGTATTATTGGCCCCGTTTTAGGCGGTGGCATTTTAGAATTTGCTACGTGGCACTGGTTATTCTTTGTTAATATCCCTATAGCTATTGTGGCAATGATATTAGTAATACTTACATTTCATTTTGAACACGAAACTACAACGGCTTCACATAAATTGGACATTAAAGGGCTTATGTTGTTTTATATATTTGTCTTCTTTTTAATGTTTGCCGTGATGAACGAATCTTATTGGTATTTAAATGTACTTTCCTTTGTTATAGCAATTATGATGGGCATTGTTTTAATTAAAAATGAAAAAGGTGTAAGCACGCCGTTTTTCCCTGTAAGAGAATTTAATAAAACAATTATTCTAGTTTTTATAACAGATTTTTTATATGCCATTATGTTAATGGGTTATAATTTATATATGCCGATTTATCTCCAAGAAGAATTAGGTCTTTCTCCATTGCAAAGTGGGTTTGTTATCTTTCCAATTTCATTTGCATGGCTAGTATTGAATTTCACTTTAGATAAAATTGAAGCAAAAATGTCCAGAAAAGGATTATATATTTTTGCTTTCACGCTATTAATGGTATGTGGTATTTTAATAATAGCTGGTACAAAAACGCCTGTTTTTATGGCTTTCAGTTTATTGCTAGCTGGTGTGAGTTTCGGTACAGTTTATACTAAAGACAGTGTGATTACACAAGAAGAAACCTCTCCGCAAAATATGAAACGCATGATGTCACTGTATACATTAACAAAAAGTTTGGGGAACTCAATAGGGTCTACCATTATGGGTACAGTCTATGGCGCGTCTATTACGTTTATCAATTTACCAATACACAACGTCATATTATTGAGTATCGTTATTCTAATTATATTATTTGTATTATGGAACACGCTTTACAAACAACAAGGTAATACACTTAAATCTTAGAATAGAAAAACATCAATCATATAAATTATTAAGCAAGTATTGAAGTTTAGTGAAATTTAATACTTGCTTATTTGCATTTGGTTGTATGTTGTTATAATGGTAGAATAAGAAATAGTTTTATAAAGTTGAGAAACATTACACATAGAGATGGGAAGCAGATTAGATGAAAGGGAGGACAGTAAGCAATGAAATATATAAAGTATTTATTTACAACGCTTATTGTACTTTCGGTTTTTATCATTTCAGGGGCTATATTTTTAGCATTTTTAGGATTTGGGTTATATGGGTTAAGTCGAATCCTTATTTTTTTTCATCTAGCATATTTTGGTTATAATAAAAGTTTTTACGATAACTTAATTTATTATGGTAGTTACATTGTACTAGGATATTTTACTTTGTTTATTATAGAAAATTTAATGGATTATTTTAGAAAAAAATTACCAGATAACGCATATTTTCAAGGCTTCACGTACCATTTAATTACGTTTACAGTTACAACATTACTTTTCTATTTTATTGTGCATATCCATTATACTTATATAAATATTGATTTTTGGGTGATTGTTGTAATTATGGGTATGTTATTTATATGTAAAGAAGTATTTTATCCAGATAGTAAAAATCTCAATCAAAATAAATAATTGGTTACCTCTAATGATTTGAATTAAAAGTGAATAATCGAGCATATGAATGAAAAAGTGGTGATTTAATGACAGTAGAAAATTTATCTAAATCAAGTAGAAATATGATTGTTGCAGTAATGATTATTAGTGCTTTTATTGCTATATTAAATCAGACTTTGTTAAATACAGCATTACCTCAAATAATGAAAGGTTTAAATATTAATGAAAGCAAATCTCAATGGTTAGTTACTGGATTTATGTTAGTGAATGGTGTAATGATACCGCTTACCGCTTACTTAATGGATAGAATTAAGACGAGACCATTATATTTGATGGCTATGGGTATATTTCTCTTAGGTTCTATCATTGCAGCCATAGCTCCAACTTTTGGCATTTTAATGTTAGCACGTGTTATTCAAGCAATTGGCGCGGGTATTATTATGCCTTTGATGCAGTTTACGTTGTTTATGTTATTTCCAAAGAGTGAACGCGGTTTTGCTATGGGATTAGCTGGATTGGTTATACAATTTGCACCAGCAATAGGCCCAACGCTTTCAGGTTTAGTTATTGATGTGACAAGCTGGAGGATGCCATTCATTATTGTCGTAGGTGTATCATTAATTGGTTTTATCTTTGGAGCCATTTTTATAAAGAGTTACAACACAACAAAAGATACTAAATTGGACAAGCGCTCAGTAGTGTATTCAACACTTGGATTTGGAATGATGCTTTATGCATTTAGTAGTGCAGGCAATTTAGGCTTTGGTAATCCGATTGTTATCATATCATTAGTTGTTAGTTTACTAATTATTTGGGTTTTCATTAAAAGACAATTTAACATTAGTAATCCTCTGTTAAAGTTAATTGTATTCAAAAACAGAGTGTTTACATTAACTACGATTACATCAATGATTGTAATGATGTCTATGGTAGGTCCGGCATTACTAATACCACTGTATGTTCAAAATGCATTAGGCTTGTCGGCTTTTCTTTCAGGATTAGTTATAATGCCAGGAGCTATTATCAATGGCGTTATGTCGATATTTACAGGTAAATTTTATGATAAATACGGAGCCAGACCATTAATTATTACTGGGTTTAGTTTATTAACTATATTTTCAATCATGTTGTGCTTCTTAAAAGCAGATACTTCATATATGTATCTCATTATTGTATACGCGTTAAGAATGTTCTCTGTTTCATTATTAATGATGCCATTAAACACCGCAGGTATTAATGCACTACATAAAAATGAAATTTCACATGGTACAGCAATTAGTAACTTTGGACGTGTGACGGCAGGTTCTCTTGGGACAGCCTTAATGGTTACTGTTATGTCAATTGGATCCAAAGCCTATACTCAGACAACGAGCGCCGAAGAAAATAATGATTTATTACAACGTCAAGCTATAGCAACAGGCGTAGATTTATCATTTTTAGTAATAAGTATATTTGTAGTCATCGGTTTTATATTAGCCTTATTTATCAAAGAACACAGAGATGTTAACAACGCTAATACTCGGAAAGTATCATAAGAAAAAAGAAGTTAGTTTCAATTTTTAAGAATTAGTACACATTGAGCTAACTTCTTTTGTATTACAAAGATTATATTTATACTAAATATAAACTTATTTTAAAGTGCTTAAAGCAAATTTAAGTTATGTTTGTTAGAATATAAGTAAATATATTTATAAGATAGAGGGGGACGCTTTGTGTTAACGATAGAGCAAGTTAAAGAACTTGTTGGAGAACTTAAAGATCCAATAATCAATGTACCTTTAAAGGAAACAGATGGAATAGTAGAGGTAACAACAAAAGATGAGATTGATCATGTAAGTGTTAAGGTGGCGATGGCTCAATTAGGGGGACAGCCTCAATTAGATTTACAAATGGCTATTGTGGAAGTGCTTAAAGAAAACGGGGCAAATACAGTTGGAATTAGATTTGAAGAATTACCATCTGAAGTTGTTGAACAATATAGAGGGAAAAGTGATGATCAACCTCAAACAATAGAAGGTTTATTATCAAAAGATAATCCAGTGGAATTTATTGCTATTGCTTCAGGTAAGGGTGGCGTCGGTAAATCTACTATAGCAGTTAATTTAGCTGTTTCATTAGCAAGAGAGGGTAAAAAAGTCGGTTTAGTTGATGCTGATATTTATGGTTTCAGTGTTCCTGATATGATGGGGATTGATAAAAAACCAGAAGTAGACGGCAAAGAAATTATCCCGGTTGAACGCCATGGCGTTAAAGTAATTTCTATGGCATTCTTCGTAGAGGAAAACGCTCCTGTCATTTGGAGAGGCCCAATGTTAGGAAAAATGTTAACAAACTTCTTTGTTGAAGTTCGTTGGGGAGATTTAGATTATCTTCTTTTAGATTTACCACCTGGTACTGGTGATGTTGCATTAGACGTACATACAATGTTGCCTTCAAGTAAAGAAATAATAGTTACAACGCCTCATCCAACTGCAGCGTTTGTTGCAGCAAGAGCAGGTGCAATGGCAAAACACACAGAACACTCTATTTTAGGTGTTATTGAAAATATGTCTTATTTTGAAAGTAAAGAAACTGGGAACAAAGAATACGTGTTTGGTAAAGGCGGCGGTGAAAAGTTAGCAGATGAATTGCAAACAGATCTTTTAGGTCAGTTACCATTAGAGCAACCGTCGTGGAACCCAAAAGACTTCTCACCATCTATTTATCAAGTTGATGATAAACTTGGAAAAATATACCAATCAATGGCGCAGCAAATCATCGATAAAACTGAAAAATAAGCGCTTGATTTAAGTGGGTAGAATTTATTTTAATTCTACCCACTTTTTCTCTTGCATTTTTTATAAATGGTGGTAGAATAGTTTCTTGTGACCGATAAAAGAGTGATTCAAGCACTCATAATATTTATCACAAAAAATGATATTAAGTATTGACTTTAGTTAAAGAAGTTGATAATATAAAAAAGTCGTCAAAACGACAATAACATTATTTAAAATAATTTTAAAAAGTGTAAAAAATATACTTGATAAAAAGAAAATAATAATTTAATATTATTAAAGTAATGTTAAGTAATTATTTAAAAAAATAAATTCTTTGTTGACAAGACGTAAACAAAGATGGTAAGCTATTAAGGCAACTATTTATAAATGAACATTGAAAACTGACTTGCAATATGTCAACGTTAATTCCGAATTCAACATTAAA